>JAYVNZ010000293.1:0-3026 GCA_043758185.1 Gemmatimonadaceae bacterium
CACCGAGCCGTTCGTGGTCATGGCGCGGATGGGCGCCCCGCCGCCGTTCAGCGGCACGCTCACGGTGCGCCCGATGCGCCCCTGCACGGTGATCGGAAAATCGGTGTTCACGCGGCCATTCTCCGTCCCCGTTTCCAGCTGTGCGGCGTACGCGCTTGGAATCGCCACGCGCACGGAGCCGTTCTGGGTGGCTGCGTCCAGGCCGCGACCATCCCACTTGTCCCCGACGAGCTGCACGTTCAGGGAGCCATTCTGCGTGTGCGCGCGCACGTCGCCCCCCACGTCCGCGAGGGCGACGCTGCCGTTCGTGGTGCGGAGGTCGAGCGTGCCACTCACCCCCGTCACCCCGATGGCACCGTTGAGCGCCTCGAGACGAAGGTCGAATCGGCGCGGGACGAAGACGACGTAGCTCACGGACAGGTTCTCGTGTCGCTCCCGGTCGCGCGGGACGTCGGCCGAGACATGGCGGCCCTCGACGTTGACCTTCACCTGATGCAGCAATGCCTGCGCTGCCGCATCGTCGCGCGCATGGGCCTGAATGCGGGCCGTTACCCGCATCGAATCGCCGTCCCAGCCCGCGACTCGAATTCCCCCGTTCTCGCGTCCGTCAATTTCGAGCGCGCGCCCGTTCGCCTGAAAAGGCACGCGCCGGACCTCGCATGCATGGCCACGATCGTCGCCATCGCTCCAGTTTCGACGACAGTTGTCGAGCCATTGTGCGTCGTCAAGGTCGATGCTGCGCTGTGCGCTGGCAGGGGCGGTGGCGAGGGTGGCGAGGCACGCGAATGCTGCAGCCGCAAGAGCGATACGCATCGTGACTCCAATGGTGAGGGCAACGCAGGTATTACTGCGACAACAGACTCTCGCGAATGGTTGGAGGCCTGAAATTCGGCAGGAGCGGCTATCTACGGAAAAAGCAGTTGACAAAAATTCTCGAAGGGCATATGCTACGGAAGAACCAGTAGGTTGAGCCAGTCACGATGACAGAGATCTACTTTCCGCCGCGCGAGCTCGAGGTCATGAGCATCCTCTGGCGGCTTGGGTCGGCCACGGTGGCGGAGGTGCGCGAAGCGCTGGACGAGACGCTCGCGTACACGTCCGTGCTGTCTGCGCTGCAGACACTGGAGGAGAAGGGCTTCGTGCGCCACGAGCCGCACGGGCGCGCATACAGGTACCACGCGATGGTGGAAGCGGAGCGAGCGGGAGGCAGCGCGCTCGCCCGGATCAGGGACGCCATTTTCCACGGCTCGGCCGAGCGGATGTTTGCGCAGCTGGTATCGGACAGGAAGTTGAGCCGCGAGGAGCTGGAGCGCATGCGTCGCCTGCTTGCCGATCGGCTGAAGGAGGAGCCATGACCACGGAATGGATCGCATACGTGCTGCTCGTGGGCGCGCTGCTCACATGTGCCGCGACGGCCACGGACGGCAGGGGGCATCCCCACACGATGGGTGTGGGCCGCGGTGCTCCTGGCCACCACGATGTTCAGCGCGTTTTCACTTGCTCGCGTCGATAGGCGATTCGATCCACAGATCACCTTCACGAAGCGTTCGGCTTCCTTGCCACCTGCGCGCAAGTCTCGCACGGGATTGCTGGAAGCCATTGTCCACGTCCGGGCGTCGATCGATCGCGCTGCATCCCGGATCATCGGGGCGGCGCATCACAGGTTGACGGAGCGCGAACGGCTGTCGCTGCTCCTGGCGTGGTTCTCGTCGAGCACTGTGCTCCTCGGAATTCTCTGGCTGGTGCATCGCGGAATGGATCGGCGGCGGCGGGGTTGGCCCCTGGCGCTGTTGTTCGATGTACCCGTGCGCATCACGCCGGCAGAAGGCCCCGCCGTTGTGGGGATAGCAACTCCGGAGGTTGTGGTACCGCGCTGGCTGCTCGGGCGTACGACGGAGGAGCAACGGCTCGTTGTCGTGCATGAGCGCGAGCACATCGTGGCGCGCGACCACCTGCTGCTGCTCGGTGGATTGCTGGTCGCCGCGCTCTTTCCCTGGCATCCCGCGGTGTGGTGGGCGCTTTCGCGACTCCGGCTTGCTATCGAACTGGATTGCGATGCACGCGTACTCCGGCGCGGCGTGCAGGTGCGGTCGTATGGAAGCCTGTTGATCGACATCGCCGGCCAGTGCGCCGGACACCGCGTCGGAGCGCTGGCGCTCGCGGACCGGCCCTCACATCTCGAACGGAGATTGCTTGCCATGAAGAACACGAAGCAACGTTGTCCGTCGCGATGGCGTGCGAGGCGCGCGTTCCCACATCATCCGAGATTGCGAAGGATGTTTCGGCGGCGGAAAAGGCCGCGACGGCAGTGCTGCTCCCCGCAGCCGGGGAATCGATGACGTATGACTATATCGTCGATGAAAAGCCGGTCACAGAAGCCGAGGCGCGTGCGCTGTCCGGATCGCGCATTGCCAGCGTGTCCTTGTCCAAGCCCCGCGGTGCCGAGTCAGGCGCGAGAGGTGTAGTGATCATCAGCACCGTGGAATACGAGGCGGCGCATCCCTTGGCGCGTCTGCGGTCGCGCGCAACGCAGGGTGAAGTGAAGCGCACCGCAACCGACATGTACATCCCTTATGGCAAGGACGCACCGCTGGTTGTCGTCGATGGCGTGATTGCGGAGGAGGGTGTCCTGATGAAGCTGCGTAGCACCGACATCGAGAGCGTCGAGGTACTGAAGGGCGCTGCCGCGACCGCGGCATGGTCGCACCCAGCGGCTGCCAACGGCGTCATCACGATCAGCACCAAGCACGCCAGACAGTAGCCATGCCAGCTCAGCGCAGCATCGCCTTCGCGATCGTGTTGAGCTGCATGTTGCTCGTGCCTTCGTAGATCGCCCCGATCTTCGCGTCACGATAGAACTTTTCGGCGGGATAATCCGTGGTGTAGCCATACCCGCCGAACAGTTCCAGCGACACCGACGTCACCCGCTCGGCAACCTGGCTGGAGAAGAGCTTCGCCATGGCACCCTCCATGGCGATATCGCGGCCGGCGTCCTTCATCCGCGCGGCGTTGTAGACCATGAGCCG
>JAYVNZ010000294.1:0-2504 GCA_043758185.1 Gemmatimonadaceae bacterium
ATTTGCAGTCGTCTCCACCGACTCCACCACCTTCGCGGGCAAGGCCATCGTCCGGAAGGTCATCGGCACCATCGACAATTCGGCCCATCCCGCCGCGAAGCCCGCCATCGACATCACGCTCTACCTCCCCACCAACGCAACGGGTCGCGTTCCCGTCATCGTCACGGTCGGCGGCTTCTTCTCCCCGCCCAACCAGCTGCCCGCCGCCGTGCAGCAGATCCTCGCACTCGGCTGGGCTTCGGCCATCATGAACACCGCCAACGTGCAGGCCGACAACGGCGCTGGACTCACCGAAGGCATCATCGGCCTGGTAAACAAGGGACAGCCACGCAAGCCCGACGACTGGGGCGTACTCGCCGCGTGGAGCTGGGCCCTGAGCCGCACACTCGACTACCTCGGCACCGATCCCGCCATCGACGCATCGCGCGCCGCCGTGCAAGGCCATTCACGATGGGGCAAGACGGCGCTGCTCGCCGGTGCCATGGACCAGCGCTGGGCCATCGTATGGCCGAGTTGCTCGGGCTCCATGGGCGCCTCACTCGAGAAGCGCAACTGGGGCGAGACCATCGACAACGTGGCCGGCACCACCGAATACCACTGGATGGCAGGCAATTTTCTCCGGTACGCCGGCCACTGGAATGACATGCCCACCGACGCGCACGAACTCATCGCACTCGTTGCGCCGCGCCCGGTGTTTAACACCGGCGGCACGAAGGACCAGTGGGCCGACCCGCACGGAGAATTCCTCGCCTCACTCGGCGCCGATCCTGTCTACCGGTTGCTCGGTGCAAAAGGTCTGGGTACGACGGACATGCCAGCGCCCGACGTCTCGCTCATCACCGGCGAAAACGCGTTCCGCGATCACGAAGGCGGACACACCGATGCGCCAGACTGGCCCGTGTTTCTCCAGTTCGCGCAGCGCTACTTCTATGCACCGCGCGCCGCGTACCTCGATGAATCACTTCCGTTCACTCGGCGAGTGGATGACCTCGTCGGCCGCATGACGCTCGAGGAAAAGGTGTCGCAGATGAAGGACGTGGCACAGTCCATCGATCGGCTTTCCATCCCCGAGTACAACTGGTGGAACGAAGGCCTGCACGGCGTCGCGCGCGCAGGCCTCGCCACAGCGTTCCCGCAAGCCATCGGCTTCGCCGCCACGTGGGACGACAGTCTCGTGTTCCGCATGGCTACCGTGATCTCCGACGAATTCCGCGCGAAGTATCACGAGTACATCCGCCAGAACAGCCACCAGCGCTATCAGGGCCTCACTGTCTGGTCGCCCAACATCAACCTCTTTCGCGACCCGCGCTGGGGACGCGGCCAGGAGACCTACGGCGAAGATCCGTTCCTCACCGGCCGCCTCGCCGTACCATTCATCAAGGGCCTGCAAGGCGACGATCCGAAATATTTCAAGACCATCGCCACGGTGAAACACTTCGCAGTACACAGCGGACCCGAACTGGACCGCCACGGCTTCGACGCAATCATCGGCGAGCGCGACCTGCGCGAGAGCTACCTCCCGCAATTTCAGATGGGTATCAAGGAAGGCGGCGCATACTCGCTCATGTGCGCCTACAACCGCATCGGCGGAAAGCCGGCCTGCGCCCACGACATCCTCGAGCGCGACATCCTGCGCGGCGAATGGAAATTCCCGGGCTACATCGTGTCCGACTGCGGCGCCATCGACGACATCTACCTCCGCCACAAGGTCGCCGCAACGGCGGCCGAGGCGGCGGCGATCGCGGTGAAGACAGGCACGGACCTCGACTGTGGACGCGTCTTCCCCAATCTCGTGGACGCTGTCAAGCAGGGCCTCATTACCGAGACACAGATCGACACGTCGGTAAAGCGGCTATTCCTCGCCCGCATGCGGCTCGGCATGTTCGACGCGCCCGAACACGTGCGCTGGGCGAGCATTCCACTCTCCACGCTCGACCAGCCGTCGCACCGGTCGCTCGCGCTCCAGGTTGCGCGCGAGTCCATCGTCCTGCTCAAGAACGCCGGCCGCACGCTCCCGCTCAGGAAATCACTCGGCACGATTGCCGTCATCGGCCCCAACGCCGACCAGGCACGTATGCTGCTCGGCAACTACAATGGCGAACCCTCCGACCTGGTCACGCCGTTGCGCGGCATTCGCGCCGCGGTGTCTCCGTCCACGCGCGTGCTCTATGCGCGCGGCTCGGATCTCGCCGACGACTTCCCCGTGCTCGACCTCGCCGGCCCGAGCAGGCTCACCACGCCCGAAGGCGCACCGGGTATCCGCGTAGAGTACTTCAACGGGCAGACGTTCGAGGGCACACCTGTCGCAACCACGACGGACACGGCTGTCAACGCAACGTGGCGCGACGGGGCGCCTCGACCCGGTATGAACCCGGACGACTTCTCCGTGCGCTGGTCGGGCCAGTTCCACCCCGTGCAGACGGGCAGCTATCGGCTCGGGCTCACGGGCACCATGAAGTTCCAGCTCTACCTGAACGACAGCCTCATCGTCCGCTCGGTGTATG
>JAYVNZ010000295.1:0-1671 GCA_043758185.1 Gemmatimonadaceae bacterium
ATCGCGGCGCCTGCCCCACCAACCACCGGTCCACAGCCCGCACGGCACTCTCCGCCAGCGGCGTACGGCGATCCTTTCCACCCTTGCCCGCCCGTACCACGATCTCCCGTCGGTCAAGGTCGATGTCCTTCACCCGGAGCGACAGGCACTCGAGTACCCGAAGCCCGCCACCATACATCAACGCCGCACATAGGCGCGCCGGCTGGTGCAACTGCGCGAGCAGCGCACGCACCTCCCGCTGTGAGAGCACCACCGGCACGTACCGGCTCAGCCGCGCAGGCGCAATGTCCTCGAGCTGCTCGAGCGGCACCTTGAGCACCACGTCGTACAGGAACAGCAACGCCGCCCGGGCCTGGTTCTGCGTGCTCGCTGACACATGGGCCACCACCGCCAGGTGCGAGAGGAACGCGCGCACAGCACCGGCATCGAGGTCACGGGGATGCCGCCGGCCATGAAACACCACATACCGGCGAATCCAGGCGACATACGCCTCCTCCGTCCGCGCACTGTACCGCCGCGCATGCAGCTGAAAGCGCACAGACTCGAGCAACCGGAGCCGCCGCGCCGGATCGCCGGGTGGCTCGAGATGCGAAACAGGGATGCGCGGAAATCGCTCCGTGGACATCACGGGACAGTGCAACACGCCCCCGCGAGTGCACCATCAATTGAAGGCCAACGGCACCAAATCCACGCACGCCAGCACCGGGCCCAGTTGTTGCGCCCGGTCCCCCAGGGGTCCAAAAACCCCGGTACCACGTCTTATCAGGCATCAACAGAACAATTAGCCATCAGCAAGGCGCCAGTGAAGCCGAGATCCCGACAACTCCACAAATGAACGGCGCCAAGCCAAAACCTGACTGGCACCTCGACGCCGTCATCTACCAACTCCACGTCAAAGCCTTTCGCGACAGCAACCGCGACGGATTCGGCGACTTCCAGGGCCTCATCCAGAAGCTCGACTACATCCAGCAACTCGGCGTCAACTGCATCTGGCTCCTCCCGTTCTACCCCTCGCCCCTCAAGGACGACGGCTACGACATAGCCCACTACACCGACATCCACCCCAGCTACGGCTCCCTCCAGGACTTCACCGCCTTCATTGATGCCGCCCACGCCCGCGGCCTCAAGGTGGTCACCGAACTGGTCATCAACCACACGTCCGACCAGCACCCGTGGTTCGAACGCGCCCGCCGAGCACCCAAGGGCTCACCGGAGCGCGACTTCTACGTCTGGAGCGACGATCCCAACAAGTACGCCGGCGTCCGCCTCATCTTCCCGGACATGGAATCGTCCAACTGGGCATGGGACCCGATCGCCCAGCAGTTCTACTGGCACCGCTTCTTCAGCCACCAGCCCGACCTCAACTTCGACAACCCGGCCGTCCTCGACGCCGTCATCGACGTCATGCGCTTCTGGCTGAACCTCGGCGTCGACGGCATGCGGCTCGACGCCATTCCCTACCTGGTCGAACGAGAAGGCACCAACTGCGAAACGCTCCCCGAAACCCACGTCGTCCTCAAAAAACTCCGAGCCGCCATGGACGCCGGGTTCGAGGACAGGATCTTCCTGGCGGAGGCGAACCAGTCGCCCGCGGAAGTGATTTCGTATTTCGGCAACGGCGACGAATGCCACATGGCATTCCACTTTCCCGTGATGCCGCGCATCTACATG
>JAYVNZ010000296.1:0-2214 GCA_043758185.1 Gemmatimonadaceae bacterium
CCCAGCGTGGACATGGGCCAGAGTCCACTGGAGAACCAGGTGTCGAGCACGTCCTCGTCCTGCCGCACCGCGCCGCCGCAGTGCGGGCAGGCAGTGAGATCCTCGCGGCTGGCGATCACGTTGTTGGGCGCCGCGCACGCGGCGCAGTACCACACCGGCACGCGATGACCCCACCAGATCTGCCGCGAGATGTTCCAGTCGCGGATGTTGGTCATCCAGTGCTCGTACACGCCCACCCACTTCTCGGGCAGGATGCGCACGCGGCCGGTGCGCACGGCCTCCAGCGCCGGCGCGGCGAGTGGCGCCATGCGGACGAACCACTGGTCGCTGAGCCGCGGCTCCACCACCGTATCACAGCGATAGCAGTGCCGCACGTTGTGCTGGTGCACCTCCTTCTTCACCAGGCGGCCGGCGCCCTGGAGGAGTGCGACGGTACGCTCGCGCGCCTCGAAGCGATCCATGCCAACGAGCGCCTGTGGCAGGCGGCCGCGGGCGTCGGCGCCCTCGCGCATGGCGCCGTGCTCGTCGATCACGATGGGGGCAGCCAGCGCGTGGCGTCGTCCCACCTCGAAGTCGTTTGCGTCGTGCGCTGGCGTGATTTTCACCACTCCGGTGCCGAACGCGGGATCGGCGTAGTCGTCGCCGATGATGGGAATGGGCAGGTCGAGAATCGGGAGGACGACATGCGTCCCGATGAGCGACGCATACCGCTCGTCGGCAGGATTCACGGCAACGGCAACGTCGCCGAACAGCGTTTCCGGCCGCGTAGTGGCCACCGTGAGCGACCGCGACGGGTCGTCCGCCAGCGGATACGCAATGTGGTACAACGCTCCGGTGGTATCCTGCGGCTCGGCCTCTTCGTCCGAGAGCGACGTGAGGCAGCGCGGGCACCAGTGGATGACGCGGTGGCCGCGATAGATGAGGCCGCGGTCGTAGAGGCGGACGAAGGCCTCGCGAACCGCCGTGCTCAGCTCGGGGCTGAACGTGTAGGCCGTGCGCGTCCAGTCTGCCGACGCGCCGATGGCGCGGAGCTGCTGCAGGATCACGCCGCCCGTCTGCTCGACGAACCCCCTGGTGCGCTCGATGAACGCGTCGCGTCCGAGATCGTCGCGGGTAAGACCTTCGGCCGCCAGCTGCTTTTCCACCACATTCTGCGTGGCGATGCCGGCGTGATCCATGCCCGGCACCCACAGCGCCTCGCGGCCCTTCATGCGTGCCCAGCGCACCAGCACGTCCTGCACGGCGTTGTTCAGGCCGTGCCCCACGTGCAGGATGGCGGTGACGTTGGGGGGCGGCATGAGGATGCCGTACGGGTCGCGATCGCCCCCGACGCGCGAGGAGCGGGAGGCGTCGGCGGTAAAGCACCCGGCCTGCTGCCACCGCGCGTAGATGGCGGCTTCGGTTGCGGCGGGATCGTATTGCGCGGGAAAATCGTCCGCCGCGGTGGCGGGCAGGAGCTCGGGAGCAGTCGTCATGACCCGCGAAAGCTAACTATCGAACGGGACGCGGTGAACGGACCTCGGTAACGCGAAACGGTGCCTGCGTGTGCAGGCACCGTTCACGGTTGGGCATGGACCGTCAGTTGACGACGTGGTCTGCCTTGGGAACACCGCCCGGTGCCACCGGGGATCCGCCCGTGCGATCGCCCTTCACCGCCTTCTTCTCGCGCACGCGCCGCTCGGCAGCGATGGCGTCGATGTCCTCCGCCGCGTCGAGCACTTCTGCCTCCGCGCTCGTCCACTTCTCGGCCAGCTCGATGCGCGGGTCCACATGGCGATCGATGTCGGCTGAGGAACCCTGACGGCTGCGGCCCGTGCCCACCGTGTTGCCGTCCCAGTGCGCCTCGGTATGCGCGTCGTCGCCTTCCGCGAAGAGCCGCGCATGATCCGCGATGCGCTCCTCTTCGTCGCCGATGGCGATGCGATTAAGGACCGTCAACACGCCTGGCACGCCGCGCGCGATGGTGACCGCGTGCTCCGCCTCCTCCTCGCTGCCCACCCAGCCCGCGAGCTCGATGGTGGACTCGCCTATGCCGCCGATGTCGATGGCCCGCTCCGCGAGAATGGGGTCATTGCGGAATGCCTCGAGCACGTTGTCCTCGAGGCCCGACGTCTCGTCCTGCTCCTCGATCTCGTCGTCCTCGTATTCCTCAAAGTCGGAAAAATCGTCGGCGACAGCGGGCGACTCGCCAACCACCTCGGCTTCCAGCGCCCC
>JAYVNZ010000297.1:0-14737 GCA_043758185.1 Gemmatimonadaceae bacterium
CTCGCGGTGGGCTCGCTCTTTCTCAAGGACGGGCAGCCCATTGTGAACGTGCGAGGCCGCAACACGCCCGATGAAGTGGCTCGCGCGTCGAACGCGCACCTGGCCGCGCAGCCGCCCCTCGTCATCCTCACGGATGGCAACTCGGCGTCCGCGAGCGAAATTGTTGCCGGAGCGCTGCAGGACCATGATCGTGCCCTCGTTCTGGGTACCACCAGCTTCGGCAAGGGACTGGTGCAGTCGCTGTTCCCGCTGGACGGCGGCTACGCACTCAAGATCACCACGGGCAAGTGGTATACGCCGAGTGGGCGCAGCATTCACCGCGAACGGAAGTTGCTGGCCGACGGTCGACTCGTGGAAACGAAGCCGGACTCGCTCGAGACGGAAGCGGAAAAGAAGGCACGTCCGCAGTTCAAGTCTGATGCGGGTCGCACGGTGTATGGCGGTGGCGGTATCACACCAGACGTCATTGTCCCCGATGATACGCTGTCCACGCCGGAGCAGGATTTCTATCGCTCGGTGGTGGCGCCAAAGGCGCAGGCATTCGTCACCACGCTCAATGTGTACGCCTTCGAGCTGAAGGGCTCGCCGGCCACCTTCGTCATCACGCCGGAGTGGCGCGCGGAGCTGCGGCGCCGCCTGACCGCCGTAGGCGTCGTCATCGATCCCAAGCACGAGGCCGTAGCTACCAAGCTGCTGGATCGTGAATTGGACCGGCGTGTGTCGCGCCTGGTGCTGGGCGACGCGGGCGCCAAGCAGCGCGCGTTGCGTGAGGATCACCAGCTGTCGCGCGCGGTAGACCTGCTCACAGCCTCGCGGACCCAGACCGCCCTGCTGGCGTCCGCGCACGTTGCCAGCGGTATGCCAGAAAAGCGATAGTGGTGAGTGTGGTTGTCGTCCACGGCAGGCGCTGCGCTCAGGACGACATGTGAGCGGCGTGGAGTCGCACGCCATCGTTGTTCCGCGCACGGCGCGGTACTACACACTCGGCGCCACGCATGGATTTCCGCGCGAGCTCTGGATCGTGTGCCACGGCTACGGTCAACTGGCAGCACGGTTCATCACGCAATTCGCTCGTCTCGACGATGGAACGCGCCTCATCGTTGCCCCCGAGGGGCTGTCGCGGTTCTATCTGGATTCCATTGCAGAGCGCAGGGGGCAGGTGGCTCCACGCGTGGGCGCGACGTGGATGACGCGAGAAGATCGCGACGCGGAAATCGCCGACTACGTGCACTATCTCGACCTCGTTGCGTCCGAGGTGCGCCACCATCTGGCCGGCGCCTCGCCCCGGATCATCGTGCTCGGCTTTTCACAGGGCACGGCAACCGTGAGCCGATGGCTCGCCGCGAGCGAACTGCGCGCCGAACAACTCGTGCTGTGGAGTGGTGGCATCCCGCCCGAACTCGACTCTGCTGCCTGGGCAGCGCACGTGCACGGCGCGGCAATCACGCTCGTAGCCGGCGAGTCCGACGCGATGGTGTCCGCAGCAGCCGTGGCGTCCGAAGGCGAACGGCTTTCAACAGCCGGAGTGCGCTACACCCTGCAGCGGTTCGCCGGCGGGCACACGATCGATCCCGATGCGCTCGAGGCGCTGGCGACGAGCTTCGCCGGAGCGTAATGACGCGATGACGACCCTAGCGTCGTCGAGCGTCCCGTAGCCGCTCGATGTCCCGGCGATCCTTCTTGCTTGGACGTCCCTTGTCCTCGAACACAAAGGCGGCAGGAGCCATGCGCAGCTGCTCGGCCAGCTTTGCGCGCGTTGCCACGCTCGCTGTCGTTTCCTCATACAACCTGGCCGCCACGGTGGCCGGCCCCCTCCGTTCGCTGAGCGCGAGCACGAGAACGCCATGTTCATAGGGGCCGAGTCGGACGCTCACAGAGTCGCCAGTCTGGACGGTCTTTGCGGGCTTGACGCGCTCGCCATTGACCAGGACCTTCCCACTTCCGATTGCCTCCACGGCGAGCGACCGTGTCTTGAAGAATCGGGCCGCCCAGAGCCATTTGTCGATCCGGACCCTGTCCGGATCCGCCCTGACAACGTCGGTGTGTGACATGCCTGCAAAATTAACAAGCCAGGCAGGGACCTTGACCCTGAAATCCAGTGGCGATATATTTCGATATCGAAACATTGGACAACGGACAATGCCTACGCATTACCCGGGTAGCACGGCCGAGGTGCTCGCGCTGAACACGTTCATCAAGTTGGCGCGCGGCTTCGCGTCCGTTCAGTCGCACGTGTTGCCGCACCTTCAGCGTGACTTCGGCCTCACCGAGAGCCAGTTCGCAGTACTCGAAGCCGTACATCACCTGGGCCCGCTGTCACCCGGTCAGTTGTGCCAGAAAATTCTGAGAAGTGGAAGCAACATCACAACGGTGGTGGACAATCTCGAGCGCGATGGCATGGTGACGCGCGAGCGCCACGGTAGCGACAGGCGCATTCAGATGATCCAGCTCACCGAGCGCGGTCGCGAGATCATTGCCGCTGCGCTCCCGGCGCACGTGACGCGCATCGCGAGTGCGCTAGCCGTGCTGTCGCCCGACGAGCAGGTGCTGTTGGGGCAGGTATGCAGAAAGCTGGGCACCACGCTGGCCAGCGATTGATAGGGGAGATGTGAGAAGTCAGGAACATGTATTTCGATATCGCAATATTTTTCAACGGAGAATATAGAATGCGTACGACCACACTCGACCACACCGCCGCGCACATCGATACCGCGTCGAAGGCCGCCGACAACAGGCGGTCCATCCGCCAGTACGAAAGCACCCCCATTCCCCAAGGCGAACTTCAGGAACTACTCCGCCTCGCCGCGCGCGCTCCCTCCGCATTCAACGCGCAACCATGGCGCTTCGTCGTAGTCCAGGACGCAGAACTGAAGACAGCCTTGACTGCTGCAGCTTACGGCCAGCAGCAGATCCTGCGGGCGCCTGCCACAATCGTGCTCTATAGCGACATGGTCAGTGCTCTCGAGCGGATGCCCGAAGCCATGCATCCCGACATGCCGGCAGACAAGCGCGACGCCGGCGTCGCGAGCTTTCGCGGCACCTTCGCCAACCAGACCGCAGACGAGCGGGAAACCTGGGGCCAGCACCAGGCCAACATTGCGCTCGGCTACCTGCTGCTCCTTGCCGAGTCGAAGGGATATGCGACGTCACCCATGCTGGGATTCCAGCCCGACAAGGTGAAGGCACTGCTCGGCCTGCCCGAGCACGTTCGCATTCCCGCGCTCGTGAGCATCGGGTATGCCGCCGAGACGGGCTTTCCGCCCCATCGCCTGCCGATCGGCACGCTGGTGGATTTTCGCTGACCAGTCGCGGAACCCTCATGTCGCCGCCAGGACGCGCGGTTGCCGTGCCGCTTTCCGGACTCGTTCACCATGTCACCGACTAGCGATCCATGAACGCTCTGCAACTGCACGTACATCGTTGGGAGCCGGCGGCGTCGGCGGGCTTGCCTACCATCCTGCTGCTCCACGGGACTGGTGGCGATGAAAATGACCTGCTGCCGTTGGGGCGCATGCTGGCACCGGGGGCAGCGCTGCTCAGTGTTCGTGGGAACGTGAGCGAGAACGGGTCTGCGCGCTTCTTCCGGAGACTGGCGGAGGGCGTCTTTGATCTCGCGGACCTTCGGGTGCGCACCGATGCACTCGGCGACTTCGTGGAAGCCGCCGCTGAGGAATACGACTTTCCCCTCTCGTCGCTGTATGCGCTGGGCTATTCCAATGGTGCAAACGTGGCCGCGAGCCTGCTGCTCCAGCGTCCCTCAGCGCTCGCGGGTGGGGCGCTGTTTCGGGCAATGGTGCCCTTCGAGCCCGAGCGCATTCCGCCACTCGGAATCAAGAAGGTGCTCATCAGTGCAGGGCGTTTCGATACGATGATTCCGCCCGCAGGCAGTGAACGGCTGGCCGCGATGCTGCGCGAGGGAGGCGCGGATGTGAACCTGGTGTGGCAGCCGGTTTCTCACGGGCTGTCGCAGGGCGACGTGACGGCAGGCCAGGAATTCTTTGGTCCACTGGTGCATGGGCCCCGTTGACAGCGCCGACAATTACGGTAACTTACTGACCAGTCATTAATAAGTTCCTCGTCGGCTGGAACTATGACGACTTATGCCAACTTCGTAACTGACCAGACAGTAATTAGAACCATGTCCGAAACCGCAACCGAACCACGCTGGCGCCGACTTCCGGAGGCGCGTCCGCAACAGATTCTCGACGCCGCCCTCTCGGTGTTCGCGGAGCGTGGGCTCGCTGCCGCCAGGCTGGATGACATCGCCAAGCGCGCCGGTGTGTCCAAGGGCACCATCTATCTCTATTTCCCGAACAAGGAAGACTTGTTTTGCGAGGTGGTGCGCACGTCCATCGTGGCGTACATCGCTCGAGCCGAGGAATTCTTCGAGACCGAGCGCGACCCGGTGCAGTCGCTGCTCAAGTGGATGGACAGTTATTGGGTGTGGCTCAGCTCCCCGGTCTTTCCCGGCATCCACCGATTGGTGGGCTCCGAGCTCACGAATTTCCCGGAGCTGGCGTCGTTCTACGCCACCGAAGTCATCGAACGCGCACAACGACTCGTATGCGGCATGCTCGAGCGCGGGATGGACGCGGGAGTGTTCCGGCGCATGGATCCGCTCGTGGCCGCCCGCATGCTCAGTGCCCTCCACATCACGCACGCGCTGTGGTTTCACCAGCGCCAGTGCTTCGCGTCCATCCGGACTGTGCCGCTCGACCTGATGCAGGCGCAGATCCGCGAGTTCTTCTTCAATGCCCTGCGTCCGGAGTTGGCGGACGCTTCCTCGCTCGCCTGACATGAACTGCACTCCATTTCCTCGCTCGGTGTCCGTAGGTGTCGTGCTCACGGTGATGGTTGCCCTCATGGCCTTCGTGGTGCGATCCGCCTCGGCGCAACAGCCGGCTGCCGACAGTGTCGTTCGCCTCACGCTTGGCCAGGCCGTGCGGCTCGCGTCGCGCCAGAACGCCGCCGTCGAGGAGGCGTACGCCCGCGTGGATGCGGCAAAGGCGCGCGTCATCCAGAGAAAGGCAGACCTGCTCCCGACGGTCTCGGGAGACCTGCTCGAGCGCGGCGCGACGACGAACAGCGCCACTTTTCCCATCGAGTTTCCATCCGCGCCTGGCCAGCCGACGCTGTTCGACCCGAACGGCTCCATACTGGGTCCGGTGAACGTGTTCGATGCGCGGGCAAGGGTGTCGCAGATGCTGTACGACCCGGCGGCACGCACGCGGGTGCAGACGGCGCGCACCGGTGTGGCGGCCGCGAACGCGGACGCCGCGAGCATTGCGGACCTTGCCGCAGGGGTGGCCGCCAACGCGTATCTCGCGGTGCTGCGTGCCGACGCGGTCTATAGCGCGCGACTCGCGGATTCCACGCTGGCGTCGGAGCTTCTGGGCATTGCGCAGGACCAGCTGCGGGCGGGTACAGGTATCGCGCTCGACGTGACACGCGCGCGCTCGCAGCTCACGGGGGCCCGCACGCAGTTGATCGTGGCCCGCAACGAGCGCGATCGCACACGCGTTGACCTCGCGCGCACGCTTGGTCTTCCCCTGGTGCGTTTCGAACTTGGTGATGCACTCGCGACCCTGCCCATCGCCCCCACCACCACTGAGACGGGAGCGCTGGACGCGGCGTCGAGGAACCGAAAGGACATCCAGGCGCTGGAACTGCAGGCGGCAGCGGCACGACAGCACGCCGACGCCATACGCGCCGAACGGCTCCCCAGCATTGGCGTGTTTGCCGACGAGGGCATCAGCCAGCGCAACGGCCGGAGCTTCCTGCCGACCTACGATTGGGGCATTCAGCTCTCTCTGCCCATCTTCGACGGCTACCGCCGTGCAGGTCGGGTGGCCGAGCAGGTCTCGACGGCTCGCGACCTCACCATCCGTGTGCGCGACCTGCACGCCCAGGTCGATGCGGACGTGCGCACCTCCACGCTCAACCTTCGGTCGTCCGCCGAAGCGGTGGAGGCGGCGCGTGAGCGGCTGTCGCTGGCGGAGCAGGAAGTTGCCCAGGCCCGCGAGCGGTTCCAGGCGGGCGTGTCGGGCAATGCCGACGTCATCACCGCGTCGCTCACGCTGAACACGGCGCGCACGCAGCTCGTGGACGCACTCACGTCATACCAGAGTTCGCGCGTCGCGCTGGCGCGGGCGCAGGGTTCCATTGCATCGCTCGATTGACCGCTGTTGTTCCTCCATCTTCGCACATCGTTCCCTCCCGCACGCTCGATCCGACCATGGCTACCGCATCGCACCCGCAGGACAGCACCGTTCGACCCTCGTTGACCGCGACGGCAGAGCCGGCACCCAGCAACCGGGGCCGCATTGTGCTCGTGCTGGTGGCGCTGGCCGCCCTGCTCGGCATTGGCTGGGGGGTGAAGCAGTGGTCGTACGGACGGGCGCATGAATCCACCGACAACGCGCAGGTGGATGGTCACCTGGTGCCCGTCCTCGCGAAGGTGAGCGGCTACATCACGGCGGTGAACGTCGCGGAGAATGATCACGTGAGAAAGGATTCCACCCTCGTGCGCATCGATGAACGTGAGTATGCGGTGAAGCTCGCGCAGTCCGACGCGGACCTCGGCGCGGCGCGTGCGGCAGCTGGCGGGCGTGGTGTGGAAGGCCAGGCGGAGGCGATGGTGCAGAACGCCACAGGGCAGCGCGCCGCGCTCGATGCGGGAATCGCTGCAGCACGCGCGAACGCCACCAAGGCGGAGGCCGACTTGGCGCGCATGCGCGAGCTGGTCGCAAAGCAGATCGTGTCCCGCCAGCAGCTCGATGCCGCGCAGGCGGCGTCGGATGCGGCACGCGCCCAGCTTGCAGCGGCCCAGCGGTCTGCTGGCGCGGCAGGGGCAGGCATCGTGAATGCGCAGGCGGGGGTACGGCTTGCAGAGGCGCGGCTCGCCGGTGCGCAGGCGTCACGCGACAATGCGCAGTTGCAGCTGTCCTACACACGAGTGTCAGCGCCCGTTACCGGAATCGTCTCACGCAAGCAGGTGGAGGTGGGACAGCTGGTGCAGGCCGGCCAGCCCATGCTCACCGTGGTGTCTGACACAGGCGTGTGGGTGACCGCCAATTTCAAGGAGACGCAGCTATCCGACCTCGAGGTTGGACAAGCGGCGGAGCTCGACGTTGATGCGTATGGCGGCTGCAAGGCCAAGGGTGTGGTCGAGAGCATCAGTGCGGCGACGGGCGCAAAGTTCGCCCTGCTGCCGCCGGACAACGCGACAGGCAACTTCACCAAGGTGGTGCAGCGCGTGCCCGCGCGCATTCGCATCACAGAGGGCTGCGGCAAGGATCACCCGCTACGCCCGGGCATGTCCGTGTTCGCACACGTGAGCACGAAGTAGCGTCATTGCGCGGGAATGCCGTCTGATGACTACCACAACTGCTCGGTCCGGCGGCGTGCGCAATGAGGTGATCGACCGTTCCGGTCGCCCCGTTGCCACGCTCGCCGGTGCCGAGGACAAGTACAGGTACAAGTACCTCATCGCGATTGCGGTGACGCTGGCGGCGGTGCTTGAACTGATCGACACGTCCATCGTGAACGTGGCCATTCCGCACATGATGGGGAACCTTGGCGCCACGCTCGACGAAATCTCGTGGGTGAGCACCGGCTACATCATCGCGAACGTGATCGTCATTCCGATGTCCAGCTGGCTGTCAGGATACTTTGGCAGAAAGCGATATCTCACCGGCTCGATCCTGTTGTTCGTGGCCGCCTCGTTCTTCTGTGGCGCGGCGACCAGCCTGGGCGGATTGATCTTCTGGCGGGTGGTGCAGGGCCTTGGTGGCGGGGCGCTATTGTCCACGGCGCAATCCACGCTCTTCGAGGCGTTTCCGCCAAGGGAAGTGGGGATCGGGCAGGCAATGTTCGGCGTCGGCGTGATGGTCGGTCCCACGATTGGACCGACTCTCGGTGGCTACATCGTGGACAACCTGAGCTGGCCCTGGATCTTCTACATCAACATCCCGCTGGGCATCTTCGCCGCGTTCATGGTCTTTGCGTACGTGCGGGATTCCGAGCACCAGCAGAAGGCGGATACCATCGACGGTACGGGCATCCTGCTGCTGGCCCTGTGTGTGGGGTCGCTGCAGTGGATGCTCGAGCGAGGCGAGCGGATGGACTGGTTCGATTCGCGCTTCGTCACCATGCTCGCCGTGACGTCGGTGGTGTCGTTCGTGCTGCTGATCGCGCGCGAGCTGACGATCAAGGAACCGATCATCGACCTGCGCGTGCTGAAGAACCGTCAGTTGGCCGCGGGCGTGGCCATCGGCGCATTCCTTGGCTTCGCGCTCTACGGCTCCGTGTTCGTGCTGCCCGTGTTCCTGCAGGGGCTGCACGGCATGACGGCGAACCAGACGGGCATGATCATCCTGCCCGGCGCCCTCGCCTCCGCATTCACCATGGCCTTCGTGGGGCGCAACTCGGCGCGTCTCGACGCACGCGTCACGGTGCCGATTGGCGCGAGCCTCTTCCTGTACTCGATGTGGAGCCTGTCGCGCCTCACGTTCGACAGCGGGGCGCACGACCTCTTCTGGCCGCTGGTCTCGCGCGGCGTGGGGCTCGGCTTGATCTTCGTACCGCTCACGGGAGCCACGATGGCCGAGTTGAAGCCTGCGCAGCTCGCGCAGGGTACGGGAATGTTCAACCTCACTCGCCAGCTTGGTGGATCGCTCGGCATTGCCATCAGCGCAACGCTCCTGTCGCGCTTCACCGCGCAGTCGCGCGCACTCCTCACCGAGCACGTGGTGATTGGTGCGCCCACGACCATGGCCCGTCTGGACGGACTGTCGCGCGCGCTGATTGCCAAGGGCGCTGACGTGCTGTCTGCCCGGCAACAGGCGCTCGCCATCATGGATCGGCAACTGCAGGGGCAGGCGAGCGTGCTCGCGTTTTCGAAGCTCTACCTGTTGAGCGGCCTGGCACTCATGTCGTCGCTGCCGTTGCTGCTGCTCTTCCGCTCAGGCAAGTCGCGCGGTCACGGGCCGGCGGCGCATTGACGACCGCCGTTTGCCGCGGCTGATCATCCGCGCAGCGTGTGCGGCGGCCGATCAGGAATCCGAGGCGTAGACTTCAACCTCGGCGCTGCCGTCGCGCGTATAACGCACGTACATCAGCCAGGGATGGCAACAGACCTGGCAATCCTCCACATACTCCTGTTCGTCCCCGCTACCGGGATCGAGAACAACCTCGTTTGCCTCCCCGCAATGAGGGCAGTACACGGTTGCCTCTGTCTCGGCTGTCCCGTCGCCAAGGGGAAAGGCATCCTCGATGGCGTCGTCGGTCCAGTCACCGGTCTCGTCGGAATTGTTCATTGCGTGAAAAATAGCGCTAGGTAGTGGGATGAGCGCCGGCGTTCAGGATCGTGGCGTGCCGCTGGGCCGTGATGGCGAGCTCCGTGGCCATGAAGCAATGCGCCTGTGACATGGCCGTTTCCGTGCGATTGAGCACATCGTCAACGAGTTGGCGGCCATAGGGCAGGTCGACGTCGGTGCAATCGATGCGCGTGACCCCCTTTGCATCCGTCATGAAGAGATGGTTGGCGCCGGGCTTTCCGCCGATATCGACGTACTTCCTGGCTTCGATGTAACCATCCGTGCCGAGGATGGTGAGTCGTCCATCGCCCCAGGTGGGAAGGCCCGCCGGCGTGAACCAGTCCAGCCTGATGTAGCCCGTGCCGCCATTGCCGCGCACCATCACGTCGCCGAAGTCCTGGAAATGCGGGTGCTCGGGATGCCGCACGTTCCTCACCTGCGACGCGACGATTTCGCCGTGGGTGGAGCCGGTGAAGAAGAGGAACTGGTCGAACTGGTGTGACCCGATGTCGCACAGGATGCCACCGTAGCGCTCCGGTTCCCAGAACCAGGCGGGGCGATCGGGCGGGTTGATGCGGTGCGGGCCCAGGCCGACAGTCTGGACGACCGTGCCAATGGCGCCTGCCTTCACCAACTCACCCGCTTTCACCGTGGCCCTGCTCTCGAACCGCTCGCTGTAGCAGATGGAGTAGATGCGCTTCGTCTGCGCCTGCACGCGGCGCACATCCGCCAACTGTTCCGCGGTGAGGATCCCGGGCTTGTCCGACATGTAGTCCTTGCCATGCTGCATCACGCGAATGCCGAGGGGCGCGCGCTCATCCGGAATGATGGAAGAGAGGACGAGCTGGATGGATGGGTCTTCAAGGATTTCGCGTTCATCCCGCGCCACCTTCGCGTTGGGATAGCGGCGGGCGAACGCGTCCCGCAGCTCGGGCTCCCTGGCGTAGAAGGCAACGAACTCGCCGCCGCCGCGGACGGTGGCGTCGACCTGCCCACCGATGTGGCTGTGGTTGATGCCGACCACCCCGAAGCGGAGGCGGGCCGCACGGGACCCGCGTCGGACGGTATGCACAGCCGCGCTGAGCGCACCGGGCGCTAGAGTGGATGCGGCGAGCGCCGCGACGAGTCCAGCGGACGTCTTCACGAGATCTCGGCGCGACATGTCGCTCATGCAGTTGCTCCGGAGGGCGTTGGGGTGACGGATGACGAGGGATAGTCCTCCGCGTGAGTCCTCCTGTCAACCGCGTCGGTGGACTTCGCGTGATTTGCTGCCAGATTTGGCGGCGCGCCCATCCGTACGCACCCCTCGTGAGCCAATGCATCCTTTCCTGATTCTTCTTGTCGGCATGATCGTGATCCTGGGCGGCATCATCGTCCTCAGGCTCAACGCCTTTCTCGCGCTCGTCGTGGCCGCCATCGTCGTGAGCTTTCTCGCGCCGGGCGACCCACTCACCAGGATTTCGCGCGTGTCGGAGGCGTTCGGAAAGACCGCGGGCAGTGTGGGCATCGTGATCGCGCTGGCGGCCATCATCGGAACGGCCATGACGGAGAGCGGCGCGGCAGATCGCATCGTCACCGGGTTCCTGCGCCTGCTGGGTGAACGGAGAGACGGCGTCGCGCTGGGAGCCACGGCGTTCGTCCTGTCACTGCCGGTGTTCTTCGATACGGTGTTCTTCCTGCTCGCTCCGCTCGCGCGCTCGATGTATGCGCGCACGCATCGCAACTACCTCAAGTACCTGCTGGCCATGACCGCGAGTGGTGTGGCAACACACACGCTGGTGCCGCCGCATCCCGGTCCGCTCGCCGTCGCCGACACGCTGGGCGTGGACCTCGGCGTCATGATCCTGGTGGGCATCGCCGTGGCCATGCCCGCTGCCATCGTGGGCTACCTGTTCGGAACGTGGCTCGACAAGCGGATGCCCATTGCCATGCGCCCCATTCCGGGTGCCGAGCATGCGGAGGTGCATCCCGACACGCTCCCGCGTCTTGGTCCCGCACTGCTGCCTGTCCTGCTGCCGGTGTTCCTCATTTCGCTGGGCACCATGGTGGACGCCATGCGTGTGTGGGCTCCGAACTACGCCGCACAGTGGGCGCTGATCCGGCCGGTCACATCGGTCATTGGCAACCCCAACCTTGCGCTCCTCATATCGGCGGTGGCCGCGATGGTGCTCTACCGTCGACAGCGGAAGCCGACACACGACCAGATGGCGCGCATGGTGGAGTCGTCGCTCATGGGTGCAGGCGTGGTCATCCTGATCGTCGCCGCGGGAGGGGCGTTCGGCGCCATGTTGCAGGCGGCGCAGATCGGGCCGGCCATCCAGACGCTCTTCGGCACCGGACACGCCGTGTCTGGCGTGAGCATCCTGTTGCTGGGCTTCGCGGTGACTGCAGTGCTGAAGGTGGCGCAGGGTTCGAGCACGGTAGCCATGATCACCACTGCGGGCATGCTCGGCGCGATGATCAAGGGCATGCCGCTCCCATTTCATCCGGTCTACCTGGGGACGGCCATTTCCGCCGGGTCGTTGATGGGATCGTGGATGAACGACGCCGGCTTCTGGGTATTCAGCAAGATCGGTGGCGTGACCGAAGTGGAAACGCTGCGGTCGTGGACGCCGCTGCTGATGGTGGTGGGCGTCACGTCAATGCTCACCACCCTGCTGCTTGCCACCTTCGTTCCCCTGCGGTGACCACCGCACAGCCTACAGGGCGTCGCGCGACAACGTTCCATCGAGCAGCCGCCAGATGCCGAGTGGATTGGCGTTGCGCAGTGCAGGGGGCTGGGTGTCGTCAGGAAAATTCTGGAAGCAGATGGGCCGCGCAAAGCGCGTGATAGCCGCGCTCCCCACCGACGTGGAGCGCGCGTCCGTTGACGCGGGGTATGGACCTCCATGCTGCATGGCATGGCCGACTTCCACCCCAGTAGGGTAGCCGTTGAACAGCAGCCGGCCGACCTTCCGCTGAAGGATGTCCACGAGGCCCTGGTATTCGCGCAGCTCTGACGCAGTGCCATGGATCGTGGCGGTGAGCTGCCCCTCCAGCGCCTCGGCGACGCGCTCCAGTTCGGCGGCGTCACTCGCCGAGACCACGATGGAGGCGGGTCCGAACATCTCTTCGCGCAGTGCGCGATGCGCGATGAACTGATCGCCATCCACGCGCAGCAGGGCGGCGGTGGCGCGGTATGCGTCGTCCGTTGTGGCGCGCGCCAGCAGCGCGGCTCCCGACGCCTGCGCCACGGCAATCGCCGCCTCGTATGACTCCCGGAGCTGTGCGTAGAGCATGACGCCGGCATCTGCCGCGGCGATGCGATCGGCCAGCACGCCTGTCATGTGATCGAGCGCCGCGCCGCGCATGCCGACCACCACGCCCGGATTCGTGCAGAACTGCCCTGTGCCGAGCGTCATGGATTGCGCGAGGCCGTCGGGCAGTGCGGTGCCTGCGGCCTCCACCGCGGAGGGCAGGAGGAAAACTGGATTGATGCTGCCCATTTCCGCGTACATGGGAATGGGTTCTGCGCGCGCTGCCGCTGCGTTGTACAGCGCTCGCCCGCCGCGCAGCGAGCCCGTGAATCCCACTGCGGTGATCATCGGATGCCGCACCAGCGCGAGTCCGACCTCGTGCGACCAGCCCTGGACCATGGAGAACACGCCGCGCGGAATACCGCACGACATCGCGGCCCGATCGATCGCCCCGGCGGCAAGCGCCGACGTGCCGGGATGTGCCGGGTGTGCCTTGCAGACCACGGTGCATCCCGCCGCGAATGCGGACGCCGTATCCCCGCCCGCCACGGAGAACGCGAAGGGGAAATTGCTCGCGCCAAACACGGCGACCGGGCCCAGTGGCACCAGCATGCGACGGAGATCCGGCTTGGGTACAGGGGTGCGGCTGGCGTCGCCGCGATCGATGCGCGCATCAACCCATGACCCCTCGTCCACCAGATCGGCGAACAGGCGAAGCTGGCCCACGGTACGCCCGCGCTCGCCCTCCAGTCGCGCGACGGGCAACGCGGTTTCTGCATGCGCTCGATCGATGAGCGACGGACCCAGTGCCACGAGTTCGTCGGCGATGGCGCGAAGAAAAGCCGAGCGTACCGCGGGCGCCGCCTGCTGGTACGCCGGGAAGGCGTCGTGTGCCAGGCGCACCGCGCGATCGACTTCATCGTGCGTCGCCTCCGAAAATTCGGGTGCGAGCTCGGCGTGCGTGCGCGGGTCCACGCTGCGAAATCGGACCTCGCCCTCCATGCTCCAGCTCCCGCCAATCAGGTTTCCGCCGTCTGGATGCACTCCGTCTCCCTTTTCTCGTGATGCGACTGGCGGACCCGGTTTCAGCCCGCAACGTTGTAGCATGAGCAACACGCCAGCAGTCCCCGCGCTCCAATCCGTCCTCGGTTCCGCTGAGTGCGTGTCGGATGGCCGCATCGACAGCGGCGGTCCTGCCGGCAAGCTTCCGCTGACGCAGGAGATGCTGCGCGACCTGCCCAGCGGTGACCTCTTCGGCCTGACGCAGAACGTTGGTATGGGGTGGAGTCCCGCACAACTCTCCCGGCCGGAATATCTCATCATCAGCACGCTGGGCGGATTGCGCGGCGACGACGGACAGCCGCTCGCCCTGGGATACCACACCGGGCATTGGGAGATTGGCCTTCTCGTCCGCGAGGCGGCGAAAGCGCTGCGCGACGGCGGCGCCATTCCATTTGCAGCCTACTGCAGCGATCCCTGCGACGGACGGACGCAGGGCACCACCGGCATGTTCGACAGCCTCGCCTACCGGAACGACGCCGCGATCGTCATGCGCCGACAGATCCGGTCGCTGCCCACGGCCGCCGGCGTGATGGGGATTGCCACGTGCGACAAGGGGCTTCCGGCGACGATGCTGGCGCTCGCCGGCGTCCGCCACTTGCCCGGCCTCATTGTACCCGGCGGTGTCACACTGCCAACCCGCGGCGCGGAAGACGCCGGGCAGGTGCAGAGTCTCGGCGCACGATTCTCGCGCGACCTCATCACGCTGGACTACGCAGCCGAGATGGGATGTCGGGCCTGCGGTTCGGCGGGCGGTGGCTGCCAGTTTCTCGGCACGGCCGCCACGTCGCAAGTAGTGGCGGAGGCGCTGGGACTGGCCTTGCCACACAGTGCACTTGCACCATCCGGTGAACCATCCTGGTACGAGCTTGGCCGCCGCTCTGCCACGGCGCTCATGCGGTTGCGCGCGCTCGGCATTCCGATGAGTCGCATCCTGACGGCGCGCGCGATCGAGAATGCCATGCTCGTCCATGCTGCATTCGGTGGGTCCACGAACCTGCTGCTGCACATTCCGGCCATTGCGCACGCCGCAGGATTGACGCCACCCACGGTCGGTGACTGGATTCGCGTGAACCGGTCCACGCCGCGACTCGTCGATGCATTGCCCAACGGGCCGCGCGGCCA
>JAYVNZ010000298.1:0-4591 GCA_043758185.1 Gemmatimonadaceae bacterium
ATTCACGCAGAGCGCGCAGGGTGCTCCCCACGAACACGCCGGTTCGCTGCACGCCACCGATGCCGAGCAGGCGCTCCAGAATGCGCGCGATGTGTATGCGCGACGCGGTGGCGTAATTTCCCTCTGGGTGGTGCCGGCAAACGCCATCACGGCGTCGAGCCCGGGCGAGAGCGGTCCGTTCTTCGATCCCGGTGCCGACAAGGCGTACCGTCACCCGCAGTTCTACAAGGTTCCGCGCGGCGTTCGGGGCGTATGACGGGTCCGTCGGTGGTGCCCGCACCGCGCGAGGCACCCAATGCGCTGTTCGAGTACCTCCTGCGGCTCGGCGACGACCGGCTCGTGCTCGGTCATCGCCTCAGCGAATGGTGTGGCCATGGACCCATTCTCGAGGAAGACATCGCGACGTCGAACATCGCGCTCGACCTGCTGGGACAGGCGACGATGTTCCTGCGCCTCGCGGGTGAGGTGGAGGGGAAGGGACGCGACGAAGATGCGCTTGCGTACCTCCGTGAAGTGGTGGAGTTCCGCAACTGTCAAATGGTGGAGCTGCCCAAGGGCGACTTCGCGTTCACAACCGCGCGCCAGTTCTTCTTCGACGTGCACGCGGTGGTGATGCTGGACGCGCTGTCTCGGAGCGCGAACACGATGCTTGCGGCCATTGCCGCCAAGTCGCTGAAGGAGGCGACGTATCACGTGCGGCACAGCGGCGAGTGGATGCTCAAGCTGGGCGACGGTACCGAGGAAAGTCATCGCCGCGTGCAGAAGGCCGTGGACGACCTGTGGCGGTTCACCCCGGAACTGTTCGCCGTGGATGATATCGACCGCGCGCTGCTGGCAGCGGGCATCGTGCCCGATCTGGCCGCGCTGCAGCCGCGGTGGGACGCGCTGGTGCGCGACGTGGTCCAGCGCGCCACGCTCACGCTTCCCCATGACATCGCTCCGCCAGCGGGCCTGCGCGGTGGCCGCACCGGTGCGCACACCGAGCATCTCGGGCACATGCTGGCCGAGATGCAGATCGTGGCGCGCTCGCATCCCGGCGCCGCGTGGTAGCTCGCGCGCGACCTTCGCGTGAGGAGGTGTTGGCGATCCTCGACAGCGTGATGGATCCCGAGGTGCCGGTGCTGAGCGTCCGCGAACTCGGCATCGTGCGCGACGTATCGGTTGGTGACGACGGGGCCGTGTGCGTGACGGTGACGCCGACGTATTCCGGCTGTCCCGCGATTCGCGTCATCGAGCAGGACATCGTGTCTGCGCTCGCGGTGGCGGGTATCGCTGGGGTGCAGGTCGTGACGACGTACAGCCCCGCGTGGACGAGCGACTGGATTCCCGTCGAGGCGCGCGCGAAGCTCAAGGCCTACGGTATTGCGCCTCCCGGCCGCGCAGAACTACCTGATGGTGAGCTTGTTCAGCTCATGCGCGCTCGGCCCTCTGCGCAGTGTCCCTACTGTGATTCGCGCGAGACGGAAGTGCGGAGTGAGTTTGGGTCCACCGCGTGCAAGTCCGTGTGCTGGTGCCGAGCATGCGGGCAGCCGTTCGAGGAGTTCAAGGCCATATAGGCGCCGTCTATTGGTTGCGCGTGCGGGCGTTTGATGGGGCGTTGGGCGGGGGTCACGCGAATCTTTCGAATCATGCGAATCCACGCGAATCATCCCGATACCACGCCTGACCAAGCCAGGCACTCGTTTCAAGACGGCCCCAGCGAAATCATTGGGGCCTTCTATGCCGTCTATAACGAGCTACGATACGGATTTCTCGAGAGCGTTTACGCCGGCGCGCTCGAGGTTGACTTTCGGGCACGGGGGATTGCGTATGTGCGCGAGCACTCGCTCGAGGTTCGATACAAGAATCGCGTTGTGGGCATGTATCGGGCAGACTTCCTCGTCGGCGGGCAGGTGGTCGTCGAAGTGAAGGCGACTCGGCAGTTATGTGATGCGGATCGGAGACAATTGCTACACTACCTGCGCGGCACGAACCAGCGCGTCGGCCTGCTTTTGCATTTCGGCCGGGAGGCAAATTTCCACCGAATGGTATTCTCGGGGTGCAGTTGATTCGCGTGGATTCAAAAGATTCGCGTGATTCGCGTTGAACCCGCCCAAACGCCCTCCAGACGCTGTTGAGGTTCACACCACACGCGTCTTCCACCGGCCCTGCCGGAACAGCAGCGCACTCACCACGGCCAACAACGAGAACGCGCACGTCGCCGCCAGGAACACCCCCTGTGGTCCCAGCCCCATCCTGTTGGCCAGTACCCACGCAAACGGAATCTCGAACGCCCAGAACACGCCCAGGTTGATGTACGTGGGAGTCCGCGTGTCGCCGGCGCCGTTGAACGACTGCGTGATGGTCATGCCGTACGCGTAGAACAGGAATCCGCACGCCACCGTCCGGAGCGCCGCCGTACCATACCCGACGATGCCCGGCTCCTGCGAGAACATCTGCACAACGGGGCGCGCGAAGATCATGAACAGCAGACCCACCACTCCCAGGAACACCGCGCTGTACCGCCCCGCGGTCCACACGGCCTGCTCGGCACGCTCCGGCTTGCCCGCGCCGAGTGCCTGTCCCACCATCGTCGCGGCGGCATTGGCGAGGCCGAACGAGGGCAGCAATGCAAAGATCACGATCCGCATGCCGATGGTGTAGCCCGCCAGCGCATCGCTGCCGAAGTTCGCCAGGATGCGCACGAGCCCGATCCAGCTCGCCATGCCGATGAACACCTGGAACGTCGCTGCCGAGGAGAGGTTCACCACGCGCGCGATGAGCGCGGGGTCCAGCGCGAAGTGCGACCGGCGAATCCTGATGCGGGATCCGTCGCGGAACAGGCGACTGATCGCGAACAATGCGCCGGTGCTCCGCCCGATCGTCGTGGCAACCGCGGCGCCCACGATGCCCATCTTGGGGAATGGACCCCATCCGAACACGAGCGTCGGCGCCAGGATGATGTTGATCGCGTTCGCGAGCCAGAGGACACGCATCGCGATGGCCGCGTCACCCGCACTCCGGAACACGGCGTTTACCAGGTACAGCATCACCACGCTGGCGTTGCAGCCCAGCAGGATGCGCGTGAAGGCCACATTGGAGAGCACGCCAGGCGTCGCCCCCATGAGGCGCAACAACTGCGGCGCCAGCAGCGCCCCAAGCACTCCGAGCGACAGCGACACCGCGAGCCCGAACAGCAGCACCTGCGCCGCCGTGTGCGCAGCGCCGTCCGCGTCCTTCTCGCCAATGCGCCGTGCGATCATCGCTCCCGCACCGATGCTCAATCCCATCGAGAGCGCGTAGAGAATGGTCATGAACGATTCGGTGAGCCCCACCGTCGCCACGGCATCGGCGCCGAGATGGGCCACGACGAACACGTCCACGATGGCGAAAATGCTCTCCATGCACATCTCGAGCACCATGGGCACGGCGAGGATGAAGATCGCGCGACCAATGGGCCCCTGGGTAAAGTCCCGTCCATGTGCCCCCGCCAGCGCCTCGCGGATAGCCGACCAGACCGACGGCGTCGCTTCGAGCGGTGGGTTGAGGCCTTCTGTTGCTGTACTCATGTCGACCCTTGGGGTAAGGAAAAAGAAATCGCCCCGCCTGCGGGGCTGCGCAGGCGGGGCGAGTGTGTCGCTCCAGGAGTCGAGTGCGGAACGCCGCTACATCGACACCACGCCTGCACGTACTGCGCGGTCGACCACCACGCCACGCATGGCGGACAGACCGAAGTCCATCGCGCGACCGGTGACGACAGGGGTAACGGGAGTGACGGCGTGGCGCATCGATTCTACTCCGTGACGGGGAAGTGCTGCTGCAGTGACGAGTCTAGGTATGTCGGGCGTTGTCGTCAAGAGCGTGTTGCTGTAAAAACCGGATGATGAAGCGTTGTCCGGAGAAAACGCGAATCGTGCGAATCCCGCGAATCCACGCGAATCAACCGCAAAGCGAATGGAGCTGGATTGGCGGTTTGCGATCCATAATCTGGATTCGCGAGGACTCGTTGGATTCGCGTAGATTCGCGTTGCCTCCGCAAAACGCACTGCCATACGCGCTTCCGACGCTTCTACACCGCCAACATCGCCGCAATCCTTGCTTCGATCATGTCCGCCGAGGGCAACACCGCCTCCATCAGCAGCGGATGATAGGGCATCGGCACATCGGCGACGGTCAGCCGCTCCACCGGCGCATCGAGATGCCAGAACGCCTCGCGCGCCAGCACAGCCGCGATCTCCGCGCCAAACCCCGCCGTCGCCGTGTCCTCGTGCACGATGAGGCACCGGCCCGTCCGGCGTACCGATTCCAGCACCGCATCACGATCCCACGGTGCAATGGTGCGAAGGTCCAGCAGGTCCACATCGCCACTGAACTGCTCGGCGGCATCGACGCAACGATGCACCATCGCTCCCCACGTCACCACCGTGATGCCCGCACCGTCGCGCAAACGCGCGGCACGACCGAACGGCAAGACGTAGTCATCGCCAGGATAGCGTGCGCTGCCCTCGCTGGTCATGAGCAACGACCGATGTTCGAAGAAGATGGTCGGGTTGCCACTGCGCATCGCCGCACGCAGCAAGCCCACGGCATCCGCCGCATTCGAGGGCATCGC
>JAYVNZ010000299.1:0-2420 GCA_043758185.1 Gemmatimonadaceae bacterium
TCACCTGATCGGCATGGGTCTCCTCACCCTCCTCTCCGGCACTGCGCTCTTCTGGAATGACAGCGCGGGCTTCAACGAATCGTGGATGCAGACCGGCCCTGGCAGGACGTTCAGTGTGGGCGGCACGCTGGGCGTGTTTGTCCTGCTCATGGGGCTCACGATCAACGTGCCGACGTCGAACCGTCTGGGTGCGATCAGCGCATCGGTACGCGAAGCGGGCGGGGTCCCGACGGCGGAGCAGGCGGCGGAGATCGTGCGCCTGCAGGGTCGGCTCTACACGGTGATGCGACTCGCGGCCGTGATGCTGGTCCTCGCGGCGGCGGCGATGTCGGTGGCGCGATACATCCCGGCCTGACACGCATGATGTGAAAAGGGCGGCCACCCGATGGGTGGCCGCCCTTTGTGCTTCGTGCGCGTGCTAGTGGACTGTTCATGAAATAGCGATCGCACAGATTGTCGTCCTGAGCAACGCGAAGGACCTGCTTTCCCAGGCCAGGAGCTGGTCCTTCGCTGTGCTCAGGACGACAATCTCGAGTCTACGCGTCGAGCGACTTCATGTCGATGACAAAGCGATACTTCACGTCGCTCTTGAGCATGCGCTCGTACGACGCGTCGATGTCCTGGATCCTGATGACCTCGACGTCGGACACGATGCCATGCTCGGCACAGAAGTCGAGCATTTCCTGCGTCTCCTGGATGCCGCCAATGAGCGAACCGGCGAGGCTGCGGCGCTTCATGATCAGGTTGAACACGCCGGGCGACGGATGCGGCGACGACGGTGCGCCGACGAGCGTCATGGTGCCGTCGCGCTTGAGGAGGTTGATGAACGCGTCCAGGTCGTGCGGGGCCGCGACCGTGTTGATGATGAAGTCGATGGAGTTGGCGTGCGCGGCCATGGCGGCGGCGTCCGTTGAAATCACGACTTCATCTGCGCCGAGCTTCAGTGCGTCGTCGCGCTTCTTTGGCGAGGTGGTGAAGAGCACAACGTGGGCGCCGAGTGCATGGGCGAGCTTCACGCCCATGTGTCCCAGCCCGCCGAGTCCCACAATGCCGACCTTGTGACCCTTGCCCACCTTCCAGTGACGCAGCGGGGACCAGGTGGTGATACCCGCGCACAGGAGCGGCGCGGCGGCGGCGGGGTCGAGCGCCTCGGGAATGTTGAGGACGAACTTCTGGTCCACCACGATGGTCTTTGAATACCCACCGAACGTGTAGCCGCCTGTGTGCTTGTCCGGTGCATTGTAGGTGCCGATCATGCCCTTCTCGCAGAACTGCTCGAGACCCTCGGCACAGCTTGCGCACTGCTGGCACGAGTCCACCATGCAGCCCACACCCACCATCTGGCCCTTGGTGAAGGCCGTGACGGCTGCGCCTGTTTCACTCACGCGGCCGATGATCTCGTGGCCCGGCACGCAGGGGTAGACCGTGCCTGGCCATTCACCCCGGGCGGTATGGAGGTCGGAGTGGCACACGCCGCAAAAGAGGATGTCGATGCGGACGTCGTGAGCGCCGGTGTCGCGGCGTTCGAACTGGAACGGGCCAAAGGGCTTGTCAGCGCTCGGCGCCGCGTAGCCTGCCGTGGAGATCATCGTGGTGTGGTTGGAGGGTTATGCATGGTGAATACTCGGAGTGCGGGCGAAGTTTCCCTGGCGAGACAGCTCGCACCACCCAGCCACCGTCGGGCTTGCTCGTTTGATGGTAACGCATATGATACCAGAATGAAGCTTCGCGGCGTGCTCGATAGAGATGTGGTGATTGCGGGGGCACGGTCGCCGGCGCGCGCATGGGTCCGTCTCGCCTGGATCCTGCCTGGCGTCGTCATCCTCGGGTGCTCCAGGCACGACAAGCCAGCACGCGCCGCGGTGGTGCACGGACCATTGGCTGCCCTCATGACGCAACACGCGTCGGCCTCCTGCGCCATGTCGGCCCGTACGTACGCGTCCACATTCTGGCGCGCGCCCTATCAGACGTGCTCCTCTACCAGCGCGGATTCCACGGAAAGCGCCGAGATCGACGCCGACAGCGTGGTGGTGGAGCTCTACAATACGTGGACGGTGGCGCCGACGGCCCAGGCGGGCCTGTTCTCGCAGGCCGAGGGCGAGCTCACGAGCCAGTTCGGAAGCCCGAAGCAGTGCAGCGCGTCCAAGGTCGAGTGGCGGCAGGGCGATTCACTTGACATGGTGCTGCAGATCGCGCCGGTGTCGCAGACCGGAACGGAGTTCGACGCGGGTCCGTATCGCCTGACGCGCATCGCGCGCCTGGGTCCACTCGATGCGGCAACGGGGGGCTGCTGAGCCAGCACGGGATATGAGGGGGAGCAGCTAGTGGACCGTAAATGAAACGTCGAAAGCATGCTGTCGTCCTGAGCGCAGCGAAGGACCTGCTCCTGGCCTGGGAAAGCAGGTCCTTCGCGTTGCTCA
>JAYVNZ010000300.1:0-2959 GCA_043758185.1 Gemmatimonadaceae bacterium
GCCGCGCTCAACACCCTGCGCGCCATCCCGGGCTTTGACGAGATCGTGCGCCAGGTGGCCACGTTCCTCACCGAACGCCGCGTGCGGCAGATCTTTCTCGCGAATGCGGTGCAGGTCAACCCCGCGCAGCGGCCCAGGCTCGACGCGCTCCTCACCGATGTGCTCACCACGCTCGACTGGCCCAGGCGGCCCGAGCTCTACGTCACGCAGGCGCCCAGCCTGAATGCGTACGCTATCGGCTTCGATGACCCATTCATCGTGATGACGTCGGGTGCGCTGGAACTGCTCGAGAGCGACGACGAGCGGCGCTTTCTCCTCGCCCACGAGCTCGGCCACATCATGAGCGATCACATGACGTATCGCACCATCGCCATGGTGCTCGTCACGGTGGGCACGCTGGCGCTGCTGCCGGTGGGGATCGCGCTGCTGCCCTTCCAGCTCGCCCTGCTGGAGTGGCACCGCAAGAGCGAGTTCTCCAGTGACCGGGCCGCGCTGCTCGCCATCCAGGATCGCGCAGTGGCGGGAGCCACCTTCATGCGCCTCGCGGGCGGGCGTGACTATGGCGACACGACGAGCGTGGACGCCTTCCTTGCGCAGGCCGCGACGTATGAGAGCGGTGGCGACACGTGGGACAAGATCCTCAAGGTGTTCAACGCGGCGTTCCGCGAGCATCCGTTCAACACAGTGCGCGCCGCGGAGCTGGAGCGCTGGCGTACGAGCGGGGGATACGACGCCATTGTCGCGGGCGCGTATGCACGGCGCGGCCAGCAGTCGCAGGGGCTCGGCGACGACATCTCGGATGCGGCACGGTATTACTCAGGCAAGGCCAACGCAGGCATGTCCAGCGTGGGCGACGCGTTCGACCGTGCGAAGTCGGCGTTCACTGATGCCTTCCGCGGTCGCGACGAATAGTGTCGTCCTGAGCGAAGCGAAGGACCTGATTTAGCCCTTTCCGCGAAAGCAGGTCCCACGCTTCGCTCTGGACGACAGGCCGGTCGATAGATTCCGCCCCATGCGCGTACTGATCATCGGGAGTGGAGGCCGCGAGCACGCGCTCGCGTGGAAGCTCAAGCAGGAGGAGCCATCCGTCGAGCTGCTGGCGGCGCCCGGCAATCCGGGGATCTCGGCGCTCGCGGAGTGCGTTCCCATCAGTGCCACCGACCTTCCTGCGCTGCTCGCACTCGCCCGCGAGCGCGCGGTGGACCTCACCGTGGTGGGCCCGGAAGGGCCACTCGCACTCGGCATCGTGGATCAGTTCCGCGAGGCGGGACTGTCCATCTTCGGACCGACGCGGGGCGCCGCGGAGATCGAGACGTCGAAAGGGTTCGCGAAGCAATTGATGCTCGACGACAACATCCCCACGGCGCTGGCAGAGATGCACGTGCGGGTGGAACCGGCACGGAAGTGTGCCCGGATGTTCGGAGCACCCGTGGTGGTGAAGGCATCGGGCCTCGCCGCCGGAAAGGGCGTGATCGTGTGCCAGACCATCGCCGAGGCCGACGCGGCCATTGCGGACATGCTCGAGGGCAATCGGTTCGGGCCTGCAGGTACGGAAGTGCTCATCGAGGAGTACATGGAGGGCGAGGAGCTTTCGGTCTTCGCCATCACCGACGGTACGTCGTTCGTGCGACTGCCCGCGTTGCAGGATCACAAACGGCTGCTGGATGGTGATCGCGGCCCCAACACGGGCGGCATGGGCGCGTACGTGCCCATCACGCTCCCGTTGCGTCCTGATCGCCCGGTGAGTGACGGTGACACCGCCATCGACGTGGTGATCCACCGCACGCTCAAGGGACTTGCCGCGCGCGGACGGCCGTTCACGGGGCTGCTCTACGCCGGGTTCATGATGACGCGGGATGGCCCGCGCGTCGTGGAGTTCAATTGCCGCTTTGGGGATCCGGAAACGCAAGCGCTCATGCCGGTGCTCAGCGGCAGTCATCGCGTGATTGATCTCCTGCTTGCCGTAGGACGCGGCGAGCCGTTGCCACGAGCCGAGATGACCGTGAGCGGCGCGTGCGTGACGACCGTGCTCGCCGCGTTGAACTATCCGGAAACTCCACGCACGGGCGACCCCATCACGCTTCCGGCGGATGTGCCTGACGTCGTGATCTTTCATGCGGGCACCGCCCGCGACAGCCACGGTGGGCTCATCACCGCGGGGGGCCGAGTGCTTGCGGTGACCGCAACCGGGGCATCCATTGCCGACGCACAGCGCCGGAGCCTCGACGTCGCCGATGAGGTGCAGTTCGCGGGCAAGCAGTTCCGGACCGACATCGGCTGGCGCGAGATGGCTCGCCGGCAGGAGCCGCCGCGTGCCCGAGCTCCCGGAAACTGAGACCATCGCTCGCGACCTCGATCGCGAGCTGCGCGGGCGCAGCATCCTGCACGTCGTCGTACGGCAACCGGACGTGCTGCGCGAGGTGAGTGCGGCGGAATTCTCGGCGCGACTCACCGGCGTGTCCGTACTGCGATCATGGCGTCGAGCCAAGCTGGTGATCATCGATCTTTCGAGTGGCGACCGACTGGTGGTGCAGCCACGGTTCACCGGCGCCCTGCTCCTCTCCGCGGGACCACTGCCGGAGCGTGAGGGGCGCTACTCCACGCTGCATGCCACGCTGGACGACGGACGCGACCTCCACTACCGCGACATCCGGCGCCTGGGCACGGTGGCGCTGATGTCGCCCGACCGTTTTGCCGAGTATGTCGCCAATCTGGGTATCGAGCCTCTTGACCCGGCGTTCACGGTGGCCCATCTATCGGTACTTCTTCGGGGGTCGAGGCAGGCGGTGAAGAAGGTGCTCATGGATCAACGCATGGTGGTTGGCATCGGGAACATCTACGCGAACGAAGCCTGTTGGCGCGCCGGCATCGATCCGTCGCGCCGAGCGTCGGATGTGGAGGAGGCGGGCGCGGGCCTCCTGCACGCGGGCATCGTTTCGGTACTCACGGAATCGATTGC
>JAYVNZ010000301.1:0-20394 GCA_043758185.1 Gemmatimonadaceae bacterium
GTTGATGTCAGCGTCTTCGCTGAGCTTCACCTTCTTGGCGTGGACCTTGAGGATTTCATCGCGGCCCTTCACGTCGGGCAGCGAGACGGTGACTTGGCGATCGAAGCGGCCCGGACGCAGCAGCGCGGGGTCGAGCACGTCGGGGCGGTTCGTCGCCGCGATGATGATGACGCCCTCCTGCGTGTCGAAGCCGTCCATCTCGACGAGCAGCGCATTGAGCGTCTGCTCGCGCTCGTCGTGCCCGCCGCCCAGACCGGCACCCCGGTGCCGACCCACGGCGTCGATTTCATCAATGAAGATGATGCACGGTGCATGCGCCTTGCCCTGCTCGAACAGGTCGCGCACTCGGCTCGCGCCCACGCCCACGAACATCTCCACGAAGTCCGAGCCGGACATCGAGAAGAAGGGACGGCCGGCCTCTCCAGCAACCGCACGCGCCAACAGTGTCTTGCCCGTGCCCGGTGGGCCCACCAGCAGGCATCCCTTCGGCAGGCGGCCGCCCAGCTTGGTGTATTTCTGCGGATCCTTGAGGAACTCGATGATCTCCTCGAGCTCCTGCTTGGCCTCGTCAGCACCCGCCACGTCGGCGAACGTCACCTTGGGCGTGTCGCCGGTGAGCAGTTTCGCCTTCGACTTGCCGAACGAGAACGCCTTGTTGCCTCCCGCCTGCATCTGGCGGAAAAGGAACAGGTAGAAGCCGATCAACAGCAACCAGGGCAGGAAATTGATGACCCACGCCATCACGCTCGGCTTGGGATCCTGGGACGTGATCTGCACGCCCTTGGCCATGAGCAGCTCGATCTCCTGCGGTGAGTTCGCCGCCGGAAGCTGGATCGTGAATTTCTTCACGGGCTTGTTCGCGAATGGCTTGGCCTCCTTGAACGTGCCGACGACATTCTTGCCGCCCTGCACCGTCACCTCGGCAATGTTGCCAGTCTCGAGCTGCTGGCGGTAGAAGTCATAACGGATCTCGGACGGCGCGTCAGCGCGCTGGCCACTCAACTGGATGAGCGCCACCGGGATCAGGATGATGAGGATCCAGAACGAAAGGGTCTTGGAGAAGCGACCCCAGTTGAATCCATTGTTGCCGTTTTTCGGCGGAGTGGTAACAGGCATTACAGCAGGCTCGCGATATATGGCAGATGCCGGAAACTTTCGGCGTGATCCAACCCGTAACCGACCAGGAACTCGTGTGGTGCGTCGTACCCGATGAACTTCGTGTCGTACTTGAGCTCGTCGGCAATGTGCTTGTGCAGCAGGGCGCAGATTTCCAGTGAACGCGGATTCCGTGCCTTGAGCAACTCCATCAGCCGGTTGAGAGTTCGCCCCGTGTCGACGATGTCCTCCACCAGCAGGATGTGCTTGCCCTCCAGTTTCGTCTCCGGATCATACACCAGCCGGACATTTCCGCTCGACACCATCCCCTCGCCGTAGCTCGAGGCCACGAGAAAGTCCACGTGCAGCGGCCGGTTGATCTGGCGCACGAGGTCGCTCAGGAATATAAAGCTTCCCTTCAGCAGTCCCAGTACCAGCAGCTCGCCATCGGGGTACTCTGCGGTGATTTGCTCCCCCAGCTCCTGCACTCGCTGCGCGATATGCGCCGCATCGTAGACAATGCGTTTCAGGGTGCGGCCTTCCAGACGCGGGTCAGCGATCGATTCGTTCACAGATGTAATGTCGAACCGGCCTTCCGGACCGAGCGGTTGCCGCGTCGCTGCGGCGCACTCCTGGAATCCACACCACCTGGTCGCCAGACATCACTACCGGCCAGCCTTGCCGATCCGTTCCCGCCACCCCGACATCAGACAGATAACGCCGCACGCGCCTGCGTGGTTGCCCCGCCGCAGGTTCCAGCCGATCCCCCGTTTGCCATGCGCGCACCACAGCGGGAGCCGACCCCACAATCGACGCCGCCCACGGGGACGCCGGCACATCTCCATCACTCACCCGAAATCGGAAGCCACCCCAGTCCAGCGAGCCTGTCGCAGGCAGGACATGGGACGCAGTCTCCGCGCTGGGCACGTCCCACCGTAAAATGTACGTGGAGTGCGCCGATTCGAGTGTCCATCCCCCCGATAACGGAATGCACCCCCTCCGCGGTTCCCTACTGGTAAACGCGCACACGCGCTGTGTTCCGCGCCAATCCAGCGCCAGGCCGGCCCGTCCCGCGAGCGCAGCCCACAACACGGCGAGCGACTCCAGGTCATGGCCCCGAAGAGAAACTGCGTCCACCACCAGCCGATTCACATCCTGCCTCGGGCGAATCTCGCGGTCCACGAAATCGTCGACGTCACGCCGTAGCCGAGCCGACGCGCGCGCGGCGGCGAGCAGTTCCGCTTCGAGCCGCGGTGCAACAGCACGCAGCACCGGCAGCAGGTCGTGACGCACACGGTTCCGCCCGTGTGCGCGCGAGAGGTTGCTCGGGTCGTCCACCCAGGTCACGCATCGGGCAGCGGCATAGGCCTCGATCGTCGCACGACGCACGGTCACGAAGGGCCGCATGATGTCGCCGCTGGCATAGAGCGCCGCGATGCCGCGCGCGCCGGCGCCGCGCATGATGCGCATCAGCACCGTCTCGACCTGATCGTCCTCCGTGTGCGCAGTGACTACACGCGCACCGAGCTGCAAGGCCGTCGCACGCAGAAACGCGTACCGCGCCGAACGCCAGGTCGCCTCACGCGCGACAGTACCGGCGCTCACGTCCATGCCGCCCACCACCACGGGCAGCCCCGCATTTCCCGCCGCGGCGATCACCGCGCCAACGGCCTTGGTCGCGGCGGTTCCCGTGCCGTGATCGAAGGTGGCCACCGCGGCAATCCGGCGGTGCGCAACGGCGGACAGGGCGTCCAGCAGCACCATCGAATCGAGCCCACCGGAGATCGCCAGGACGAGCGGCTCGCTCGAGGTTCGGGCACCGCGCCGAGCCGCCGACAGGACGGCGCGCGTGGGATCGTGATCCATTGTGAAAAATATAGCCCCGCACCGGGATGCGGCGCGCAGCCTGCCCTCTGGTTGCCGTCCGCCCCCTTCGCTATCTTCACGCCGTCAGGTCGGATTTCACGGCGACTGGAGCCTCTCTTGGAAACACACGGACCGCTGGGCATCCTCTGGGTGGGGCTCGGCCTTTGCTGCTTTTATATCGGCTTGATCTGGATCAACACCCTGCTCGGCGTGGTCCTTACGCCGTTGTTCCTCGTCCCGCTCACGTGGTTGCAGGACCGGCTGACCGGGAAGCCCTCCGTGCGTGACTGAACCGTCCGCATGGTCTGGAGCCGGATGCTCATGAGGGACGCGCGCTTCGAGCACGCGTCCCTTCCATGTTTTGGGCGCCGATGGCTGCGCCGAATCCTGATGCTTCTGGCCGTCTGCGCGCCGCTCCCGCCGGTGCGCGCCCAGACAGTACGCCCCTTCCTGGACTGGAAGACCGTCAAGACTGATCACTTCGTCTTTCATTTTCCCGAGCACTATCGCGAGTGGACGCTCGCCGTCGCGAGTCGCATGGAGGGAGTGAGAGACCAGGTTGGCCGCGTCGTGGGCTTCCTCCCGGCGCGACGGGTGCACGTGCTGATCGACGATCCACTCAACGACGCGAACGGCGCCGCATTCACGCCGCTCGATGCGCCCACCATCATCCTGTACCCCACGCCCCCGACGCCGCGCGAAGATATCGGGCACTTCCGCGCGTGGGGCGAGATGGTGGCAACGCACGAGTTTGCGCACGTGGCGCACCTCGCGCGTCCATCGCGCAACCGCTGGCAGCAACTCTACCAGGCACTGTCGCCCGTACCGCTGGGCCCCATTGTTCCCGAGGCGCCTCGCTGGGTGCTCGAGGGGTACGCCACGTATGTCGAAGGAAAGGTGACGGGTTCCGGCCGCCCCAATCATGCGTGGCGGGCCGCCATCCTCCGGCAGTTTGCCCTCGAAGGGCGGCTCCCCGCGTACGGCCAGTTGAGCGCCTCCGGACCATTCCAGACGGGGCATTTCGCGTATCTCGCCGGTTCGGCCTACCTGGAATGGCTCGCGCGACGTGAGGGCGACTCGAGCATCACGGCGCTCTGGCGTCGCATGACCGCGAAGAAGGTGAGGTCGTTCGACGACGCGTTCGTTGGCGTGTACGGTGGCGCGCCATCCGTGCTGTACCAGAAATTCGTGGCGGAGCTCACCGCGGACGCACTCGCGTTCGAGCGCACCATGCGGCGTGACGCCTACGTTCCCGGTGTGCTCGTGCAGCGGCTCATTCGCGAAACGGGCGATCCGGCCATTTCACCCGACGGACGCTTTGTGGCGCTGGTGATTCGCCACGTGACCACGCCAAGTGAGGTGGTGGTGTGGTCCACGGCGGATACACCCGACACGCTCGGCGCCGCGCGGCGCGCGGCGCTGCTCGCGCGCGATCCTGATGACGTTCCGGATCGCACCTTCGATCCACCTGCCCGGCGCACCATCATTTCCCTGTCGGCCACCGATGGCGCACCATACGAGTCACCGCGCTGGATGGCGGACAACAAGCACCTGCTCGTGACGCGTCCCATGCCGATGAGCGACGGCACGCTGCGTCCGGACCTCTTCAGGTGGAGTGCGGAAGACGGCACACTCGCACGGATCACCACGGGAGCGGCTGTGCGGGATCCGGATCCTTCTGCGGATGGGCAATGGGCGGCGGCGGTCCGATGCGACCGCGGATGGTGCGACCTGGTGCGCGTGGACTTGCGCACCGGGCAGCTGCGGGTCCTCGCCGCGGGAAGCCCCACACGCAATTACTATCGCCCGCGCGTGTCGCATGCGACGGGCGAGATCGTCGTTGCCGAGCAGCGGGGTGACCGCTGGCGCCTCGCCCTCGTATCCCCTGTCGATGGCACGTCACGCTACGCGGACCCCGACGACGGCGTCACGCGATACGATGCGACATTCGACACCGATGGGCGCACGATCCTGGCCACGTCGGAGTCAGGCGGGGTCGCCAATCTCGAGCGGCTCGATGCAGCAATGCGCGCCACGCGCCTCACCGTGGTCACCGGCGCTGCCGTGGCACCAGACGTGGCGCCGGATGGCACGATCTGGTTCCTGTCCCTGCAGGCGAGCGGCTACGACCTCCGTCGCATCCACCCGGATAGCTCCTCCATCATCCGCGCCAGCAATGCCTCCACCCCCTTCCACCTGGCGCTCGTCGATTCGTTGTCACCCATCCTGCCGCCGCGGGCGCTGTCCGCCGCGTCGGACTCCAGTCGGCGGCCGGCACGTTCCACCCTTGGCAGTGAACAAGCGTACGGCCTGGGCCCGTCCCGGTATCGCTATTTCCCGGGTGTCACGACCAGCGGGGGAGGAACGTCTGTGCTGCTCGGCATTCTGCGGAGCGATCCGGTCGGCCGCCTGGGAATCGCGGGGCTGGCGGCGGTGGGCGCTGGAGCGCTCCCGGCGGGTGTATCCCTCACGGGCGCGTGGCATGGCTCACGGAATGAGGGAATCCTCAACCTGTGGAGTTCGCACGAGGCACCGTCACCTCGACTTGCCGCGGCCTTTGCGGACGGACTCGATCTTACGCGGTCGGGTGGCGCACTTCGGGTGCAGCGCAGCCGCGCCGTGGATGGCGGCGAGTTGGCAGGACAGCTCGGCCTGCTTGCCGAGCGGCAGCATTCTCTTGCGTTCGGGAGTCGGACGCGCGCGTCGGGCGTTGCGGCATTCAGCATGGTGGGCCGCCAACGTGATGAAGAGCTTCGGTATGTGGAGCAATTGAGCGGCATTGGCGAACTGGGTGGCACCGATGGCACGCCGTACCAGCGCCAGCGAAGCACCTTGTCGTTCGGTGTCGGCTCGGGTGGGGCGGCGCTCACCACCGTGCGCATTGCGTACGGTACCATGGGCGGCGGGTCTGGAAGCGACAAGGAACGTTTCGTCATCGGCGGCTTTGCCTCTCCGCTCATCGACCCCGTGCTGGATGCGCGACGCGTGGACGCTCCCGCCTATCCGCTCGGAAGCGCTGTGTCGACATCCTTCAGTGCCTTCCGCCTGGGCGTGCCTGTCTCGCCGGCAGAACTGTTCTACTCCACGGCAAGTCCCGACCTCTTCCGTACTTCGTTCCGCAGTTACGGCGTCGAGCTGCACGAACGCGTCGGAGCCGTTCCGGCACTGGGCACGCCCGACGTGGACGTCCTCGCGGGCTTTGCACGCGCACTCGATCCGCCCATCGCACGGGAGTGGCGCTATTACGTGTCGCTCACCGTGCGGCCCTGACCCGCATGCCGCTGGTTACGCCGGCGGCAGCTCGTCCAGCAGGCGACTCCCGGGTCGCGTCAGGAATTCCTCGAAGTCGTCCTGCAAGACCAGCACGTCGAGGAGCGCGGCGGCCTCTCGCAGGCGGCTCCCCGTGTCTGCCGTCGCCACCAGGCGGCTGAGTTCGCCCGCGCGGACGGCGAGATAGTACTCGCGCGTCATGACACCACCGCCATCGACAGCTGCGCCATGGCGAATCCATTGCCACAACTGGGTCCGCGAGATTTCCGCGGTGGCAGCGTCCTCCATCAGGTTGTGAATGGCCACGGCGCCCGAGCCACGCAGCCACGCCTCGATGTAGAGCAGCGCGACTTCCACATTCACGCGGACGCCCTCCGCGGTTACGCGGCCGCCCGGCACGAGGGCGTCCACCAGCATCTCGGCGGTGGACGCGACGTCGTCGTGGATTCGCCCCTTCTGGTGCGGACGGTCAGCGAGCACCGCATCGAAAACGGCCGCGGCCACCGGCACCAGGTCTGGATGCGCCACCCACGTCCCGTCGAAGCCCATGCCGCTCTCACGCTCCTTGTCCTCGCGCACCTTCGCCATCGCGCGCGCATTCACGTCCGCATCGCGCCGGCTGGGAATGAAGGCGGCCATGCCGCCTATCGCGTGGGCGCCCCGACGGTGGCACACCCCCACGAGGCGTTCGGCATACGCGCGCATGAACGGCACCGTCATGGTCAGCTGCGAACGATCTGGGAGCACCTTATCGCCCCGCTCGCGAAAGGTCTTGATGAAGCTGAACAGGTAATCCCACCGGCCAGCATTCAAGCCCGCGGCGTGCGCACGCAGCTCGTAGAGGATTTCCTCCATCTCGAATGCGGCAGGCAGGGTCTCGATGAGCACCGTGGCCCTGATCGACCCGTGCGGAATCCCGAGGGCGTCCTGCGCCGCGACGAAGACGTCGTTCCACAGGCGTGCCTCGAGGTGGCCTTCCAGCTTGGGCAGGTAGAAGTATGGGCCGGAAGCACGGGCCAGTAGTTCCGTGGCATTGTGAAAGAAGCACAGCCCGAAATCCACCAGGCTCGCGGAAGCGGGTGCACCGTCGATCTCCACGTGCGCCTCGTCCATGTGCCATCCGCGCGGTCGCACAACCAGCGTGGCACGCGTGTCTGCAAGCCGGTACGCCTTGTCACCCACGTCCAGGGAAAGGGTGCCACGCACCGCATCGCGCAGGTTCGCCTGGCCCTCCATCAGGTTGGACCACGTGGGGGAACACGAGTCCTCCAGGTCCGCCATGAAAACGCGCGCCCCCGAGTTGAGGGCATTGATCATCATCTTTCGGTCGACCGGACCCGTGATTTCCACGCGGCGATCATTCAGGTCCGCGGGCGCAGCAGCAACCTGCCACTGGGCCTGCCGCACCTCGGCCGTACCGGAGGGAAAGTCCACGGGGTGGCCTGCCGAGGATTCCGCGATCCGTGCCCTGCGTGCAGGACGCGCATCGAGCAGCGCTCGCCGACGCCCGTCGAAGGTCCTGTGCAGCATGGCGACAAAGCCGATGGCGTCCGCCGAGAGTATGTCGTGGGGTGAACCGGCCGGCGGAGTGACGAGGCGAACTCCAGGCGCACAATCCGACATCGGTGCTCGCGTTGGCATGTGCAGGTGTCGATCTCCCGATGCGGTGGGTCCTTCCGTGAGGCCAGTCCGCGCGTCGTGTTTCGGAACGCAGTGCGACAGATTTCGGACGACCCATCTATATTAGCGGGCCCACCACCTTGCCGGACCAGTACCTTTTGACCACCCCGCCGTGATGTCGACCGGCACATGCCCGCGCGGACTCCTTCTTTCCGCGTGCACTTCAGGAGGACACAGATGACGTTTCACCGTGCCTCACGGTACACCATTGCTCTCGTCTTGCTGGGAGCGCCTGCCCTGGTGAGTGCCCAGGCGTTCGGACTCAATGAAATCGGGTCCTGCGCGCTCGCGCGCGGCTTCGCCGTCACCGGATCGCCGTGCGACGACCCGTCGTCGATCTACTGGAATCCCGGTGCGATGCCATCCAGGAACGGACTGACGGTGTACGCGGGTGCCGCAATCATCAAGCTCGATGGCTCCTTCACCCGCGACAGCAGCTTCCGGACGTACGAGGCCACTGCCCCGACCGCGGTGGTGCCACATGCCTTCGTCAATTACCGGACTGGCCGCGTTGCGTATGGCATCGGGCTGTACGTTCCCTACGGCCTCACGTCCCAATGGGGCGACGACTTCCCCGGTCGCTTCTCGGCCAAGAAAGCCTCGCTGCAGACGGTGTATGTCCAACCCAACTTGTCCTACCAGCTGACGGATAACTGGTCTATCGGGGGCGGACCGGTTATCGGACGCTCTACTGTCGAGTTGATTCAAGGGTTGGAGCTGTCGGGCACGCCCACCAGCGCGGGAGGCCCCACGTTCGGCATGCTGGGCATTCCCAAGTATACGGAATTCGGCCAGGTGCAGCTCAAGGGTTCGGCCATGGCGTACGGGGCCAACGTGGGCATTCACGGTCGATTCAACAAGAATTGGGAAGTCGGCATTCGCGGCTTGACCCAACTCACGTTCAGCTACAAGGACGCGGACGCGACGTTCAGCCAGTCCATCACGGGGCTGACCCTTGCCGCAGGCAACCCGATCGGGCTTCCCGGCGGCACGCCGGTGGATGCCCTCGTGAAGCCACAATTTGCATCTGGCGGATTGCTCGTGAACCAGAAAGTCGCCACCAAAATCCAGCACCCCGCCCAGGTGCAGGTGGGCCTCGGATACTCGGGCTTCTCCAACACCACCCTGAGCGTGGATTACGCATACGTGGGCTGGAAGTCGTTCAGGCAGCTTCCCGTGGACTTTGCGAATGGGGCAGCAATCGACAAGGTGCTCCAGGAGGACTACAACAATACGTCGTCCATCCGCCTTGGGGCCGAGCATCGCGTGAGCAATGGGGCGGCGCTGCGCGTGGGCTTCGCGGCTGCGGCATCGGCGGCACCACCGGAGACGGTCACGCCACTGCTGCCGGAGATGGATCGCCAGCTGGGCATGATCGGTGGCTTCTTGCCGCTGTACGGCGGCCTCGGGCTGGACGCAGCGGTTTCCCACATCTTCACGCAGGGCTCGCGCGGCCGCATCGACGAGCGCGCAACGGGTTCCACGGCCGTCCAGGCCCTGGCGCTGAACAGCGGTGCCTACTCGCTGAGCGCGAATATCGCGTCGTTCAGCCTCAAGTACTCCTTCTAACCACGCACGGAGACATCAGGATGCATCGACTGAATCATCTCGCCCGCGTGGCAGCAGTCGGCGCGGTCGCCGCACTGGCGGCATGCGACAGCCACAATACGGTCCTCGGCAGCCCTGAACCGGCCGGGGGCGCCATCTTCAAAAGCTATGTGGCCCTGGGCAACAGCATCACGGCTGGCTTCCAGAGCAGCGGCATCAACGACTCCACGCAGCGGCAGAGCTACGCCCGGTTGCTGGCCGTGCAGATGGGGACGCAGTATCACTACGCGTCGCTCGCCATGCCGGGCTGCACCCCTCCCATTGCCAATACGCAGACCGGCGCCCTCGTGGGCACCGGTTCCACCAGCACCACCTGTGCGCTCCGCGTGGGGAGCTCGGTCACCGACATCCTCAACAATGTCGCCGTGCCGGGCGCGCGCGTCCTGGATCCTATCTCCTCCTCGACGGTCGCGTCGAATGCGCTGACCACGTTCATCCTCGGCGGAAAGAGCCAGGTGGCCCGGGCGCTCGACGCAAGTCCCACCTTCGCCAGCATCTGGATCGGGAATAACGACGTGCTGGTTGCCGGCCTGAGTGGAATCCTCGTTCCCCAGCCGGCGATTGGACAGGCCGGTATCATCAGCACCCAGACGCAGTTCCAGACCAGCTATGATGCGATGATCCAGCAGCTGACCACCGGCGCTCCAGGACTTCAGGGCCTGTTGATTGGCGTGTTGCAGATCGCCTACCTGCCGTCGTTCAGCTCCGCGGCGCTCATTGCATCCAGCCCCACCGTTCAGGCCGGCATCAACTTCGCCACAGGAAAGGTGGTCACGATCCACCCCAACTGCACGGGTTCGACGGCGTTGATCGATGTCCCGCAGCTGCTCCTCCAGATCAGGAGTGGCGCCCACCCCGCGGTCATTGCCTGCGACAAGGCCACCCCGGGGCTGCCCTTCCCAGTGGGCGACCTGTTCGTCCTGGATGCCGCCGAGCAGGCCACCCTCTCGGCGACAATTGCCGGGTACAATGCGTACATCGCGCAGAAGGCCGCGTCCGTGGGGTTCGGTTACTACGATCCGAACGTGCTGTTCGCCGCCAAGCGGGCAAACGGGGAAATTCCCCCGTTTCCGAATCTGGCCAGTACCACTCTCACCTTCGGGAACCTGATTTCCCTGGATGGCATCCACCCATCGGCCGCAGCGCACCAGCTCCTTGCCAATGAGATGATCGGGGTGATCAATGCGAAGTACGGCACCAGCCTGTCACGCGTGCCGTAGCGTTACCGTTGGGAAAAGCGTGGACTCGGGAGCGGGGAACGACAGGAGTCGTCCCCCGCTCTCTTTTTCCGTTCGTTTCAGGTATGACATTATGTCATGAGGCACAACGCACTTTCGAGCACAGGTCTGTTTGGACATCGAGCGAAGCTTGCACCGCTCGATCGTCTTTCCGAGGAAGGCAGACCGGAAACCGCAGCTGTCGCGTGGGTACCCCACCAAGAACCAATTCCTCAAAACCTCGCGCCCGCCACCCCATTAGCTTCGCTCCGGATTCTTCGCGTCGCGGCTGGCAAGAGCACCGGGACCATGTGCTTGTCAACAATATTTTGGTCTTATATACAAGTGTGATGCTATCTTAAGCACATATTTAGCAATGAATTGGATATGAAATGATAAAGCACTTTAATAGATACATCTTGCGAGCGCTCGAGCGCGCCTTCGCTGGCTAATGTCGACCGCGCTGCACCTCTCAAGGCGCTCCGTGCACCGCTGAAGGCCCAAGAGAGCGTGATGCTCGCCAACCCGGCGAGCACCGATATCGGGCAATGCCAACACACCCGCACAAACGAGATTACAGGCGTCACTCTTCAGGGCGACCAGCCTTCGCGCCTGCAGCGTCCGATCGCACGAACCCCCGTACCGGAATGTCTTGAATGCAAAAATGGCAGACCTGGTAGAGGTCTGCCATCATGCACTTCACGGGCAACTCAGCGATAAGGACCGCCTCCCGCGCCACCGGTTGAGCTGCCCCCTGAGCGGCCTCCTGCTGAGCCCCCACCCCCTGAGCGGCCTCCGCCAGATCGGCCGCCGCCGGCAGGCCGTCGGCCCGAACCGCCAGCCGAACCACCGCCACCTGACGAACCGCCTGCCGATGCGGGTCTCCCGCCGCCGCTCGACGATCCGGAGCGCGCCGGGCGCGAAGGTCCACCGGACGCGGGACGAGCGGGGCCGCCGTGTGAAGCGGCTGCCGACGAACCGCCGCCCTGCCCTGCGCGTCGCTCTGCCTTCTCCTTGGCGCGCTTCCGCTCTTCCGCCTTCCGCGCCCGGATCTCGGCGATCCGCTCGGCAATTGGTACCTCGAATCGCTGCTTCGGCTTGCTGGCATAATCAAACCCGGAGACCACCACCCGGGGCAGGCGCTTGCTGATGGCGCGCTCGATGGCGGAGAGATCGCCCTCCTCCTCCGCTGAGACGAAAGTGAAGGCATCGCCCGTGGCGTCCGCCCTCGCGGTGCGTCCCACTCGGTGGATGTAGTCCTCCGGGAGGTGCGGCACGTCGAAATTCACCACATGCTCCAACTGCTCCACGTCGATGCCACGGGCCACGATGTCCGTGGCCACAAGGCAGCGATACCGGCCGGACTTGAAGCCCTCGAGTGCCTCGGTGCGCTGGGCCTGGGAGCGGTTGCCGTGGATCTTGGCGTTGGGGATTCCCTCGGTCACCAGGAAATCCGCCAGCCGGTTGGCGCGGTGCTTCGTACGCGTGAAGACGATCACATTCCCGATGTCCCCACGGCGCATGAGCTCCACGAACAAGGCCGGCTTGAGCTCCTGGCTGACCGCGTAGACCGCCTGGCGGATACCGATGGCGGGTGTGGACTTGCGTTCCAGGTTGATGGTTGCCGGGTTGTGCAGCAACTCGCGCGTGAGTGCCTGGATTGGCGCCGGCATGGTGGCCGAGAAGAACAGCGTCTGCCGCTTCACCGGCAGGTGCTTCAGCACCCGCTTGATGTCGGGAAGGAATCCCATGTCCAGCATGCGGTCCGCCTCGTCCAGCACCAGCACTTCCAGTCCGCTCAGCTTTGCATACGGCTGCTTGAAGTGATCAAGCAACCGGCCCGGTGTGGCGATGATGACGTCAACACCGCTGCGGAAGGCATGCTCCTGCGGACCCATGCCAACCCCGCCGAACACTGCTGCCCCGGACAGTGGAGTATGCACCGCCAGTTGCTTGAGATGCTCCTCGATCTGGGCGGCAAGCTCACGGGTGGGGGTGATCACGAGCGCGCGGGTGGTGCCTCGCGGCTTGCCCATCAAGCGGTGCAGCACCGGCAGGAGGAATGCGGCCGTCTTGCCACTCCCCGTCATCGCGCAGGCCAGAAGGTCCCGCCCCTCGAGCGCCGGCGGGATTGCCTGCTCCTGGATCGGGGTGGCGCGCGTGAAACCCAACTCCCGTGTTCCCTTGAGCAGGTCAGGGTGCAGCTTGAATGCAGCGAAAGGCATCTATCAGAACCATTGAACGGTGAACGATGAACAGTGAACGATAACCGGTCGCCGCGTACTGGGCACGATCAGGCGGTGGGCATTTCGCACGCGTCCGTCCCGCAGGCAATCACTTCGCCTCGCGCAGGACGACAGGTCGCTCACAGGAGGACTGCGACGTCGTAGAGCGCGTGCGTCCACGCCGTGATACCGAAGCCGCGCGTGAGGTACAACGCGCTGAACGCGAGGCCGGCTATCGCGCGGAAGATGAACGATTCCATCCGGAACGGCTCTCCCAGCGCCCCAAGGTAGTGGAACGCCGAGAACAACACCGCTCCAATCACCGTGGCCCCTACGCCCGCCGGCAGGCGGCCGATGCCCACCAGCCGAAGTGCGTTGGAGATCAGTGCCACGATCACCACGCGAAAGAGGAGCTCCTCGTAGAGCCCTGCGCCGAGCGACAGGGTGAATCGCTCGAGTGATGTACCGCCAATGCCGCTGGCCGCCATCGCCCGCAGTGGACCGAGCACCCGCGCCGTGACTGTGCCCACCACCACACCGAACACGAGGGCGAGCATTACCGCCTCCCCCAGCATGCCCGCGAACACGCTGGCCCGCACCTGCCCTGCACCGCGATCTCGGCGGATGAGCCACACGGACACCCCGATGACCATCGCCATGAATACGAGCGGGCCACGCGGGCCCAGCAGGTACGTGAACAGATCGGTGAGCACGACGTCGGCGCCGTTGCGGACGACGCCGCCCTGCATCCGAACCGGGGAGACTGCCTCCAGCAGCTCGTACAGCAGAAGCAGCGGAAGTGCGAAGAGGAGGCTGTATCGATGGGAGCGGCTCTGTGCCCAGTAGCTACGCACGGAACCGCGAGCAGGCCCGGTCATCAGGAGGGCGGCGAGATCTTCCAGACGTCGATTCCGCCGGCCTGCTGCCCGACGTCAATCGTGCCCACCCTGGTCATGGACCGCAGGTCGAGCACGTCCACGGCGCCCGGCTCGGAACCCACGCCCTCCTGCGTGACGAACACGTAGCGGTCGTCGGCTGACACGGCGAGGCCCGAGGGGATGCGGCGCGTAGTGGCCACGCGGGCGAGTTCCCTGCCTGACGCGATGTCTATGATGGAGACCGACTTGCCGCGCTTGTTCGTGCCGATGAGCAAGCGGCCGTCATGCGTGACGGCGAGGTTGTAGACGCCATCGCCCGCTGGAATGCGGCGCACCATGCTCCATGACGCCACATCGATGTCCACGATGTCGCTGCTCTTGTTGCAGGCAATGAAGAGTCGTTCACCATTCGCCGACGGCTGTGCCCAGGTAGGGGAACAGCTCACGTTGCCAGGCATGGGCGGCGCCATGCCATGACCGCCCATGTCCGCGCCTGGAGACGCACCAGTACCCGGGTGACCCGTGACCGGCTTTCCGGACATGCCCATTTCCTTGCCCTTCGTCAGCAGGAAATGACGAGTGACCCCCAGGCTTCGCGTGTCGATTTCAACGGCCATGTCGTCCATCATGCAGCCTGAATACTGCCGGGTGCCCTGCGGGTTGACGCGCGAGCCATGCGGCATGGTGCACGTGGGCACGCGTGCCACCTCCAGCATTTCGTCAGCCGCCACGATGGACATGTCCGACGGGACCATCTCTCCGTGCAGGTTGAAGTTCACCACGTAGACGAAGGCGCCATCCGGGGTGACGTGAACGGTCGCCGGAAAGTTGCCCAGCCTCACTCGGCCCAGCACCGAGTCGTTTGCGGTGGCGAACTTCCAGAGGTAACCGAATGGGGCGCCGTGGGCGGTGGTCACGTAGTAGTAGCGGCCGTCCGGGGACAGGGCGACGCCGTGCGGACCATCCACATCGGTGGGCATGAGGCCAACGTTGTTGACGTGCTCGACATGCATGCCCGCCGCGCCGAACCGGACGAGCGCCACCTGATCGTTCCCCTCCGAGGCGACATACAGCCAGTAGGTCCTGTCAGGCAATGTGGGCGCTGTCGCCTGCGTCATGGCCGTTGCGGGCGGCGGCGCCGACGGTCCTGCAGCCACACCAACCGGCTGCCGAGCGCAACAGGCGAGGAAAAGCGGGAGGAGGAATCGCAGCGGCAAGCGCGCTGTCATGTTCATGCGGATCACGCGCCCTGGTTCAATGCAGGAGTGGGGAGGATCGCAAGTTGTGTCGCGAACCGGCGCGGTGGCAAGTCGTCGAAAAGACGTTCAGGAACGACCGTGCACCCCGCTTGCGCGGCGGAACGACACTGTTCAATTTAGGGAGGAGAAGAAGTCTGCCCGCATGTTGAACCCGAAACGAAGGAGGTGATCAATTGTCTAGTCAGCCTCGGACCAGCAAGATCACCGTAAGCCGCTAATCTACAAGGGCTTGCGCGGATCGGCGGTCTTGCGGTCCGGATTCATTCCAGTGGGATTTCTTGTACTGGGCGAAATCTCGCGACAATGAAGGAGAGCGGCGGAGCCAACGGCTTCGTCGCTCTTGTCGTTTGAGGGGACGGCGCGCGGGCAACGGACGGCGCGCGAGCTGCGCTCGCTGGACGGGGGACGGGGGACGGGGGACGGGGGACGGGGGACGGCCGTCAAGCCGCGCCAGCGGCGGGCCGTCAAGCCGCGCCAGCGGCGGGCCGTCCCCTAGTCCCTGCCCGTGCTGCCAAACCCGCCCGCGCGCACCGTGCTGCGCTGCACCCTGCCCTCCACAAGTTGCAGGACTTGGTATTGCGCGAATACCGCCTGCGCGATTCGCTCGCCGTGAACGATCCTCCGCTCGACCGGTGCATCATTGCGGACAATCACCATCCACTCCTCCGCGTAGTCCGCGTCGATGGTGCCGGGCGCATTGGGAACCGTGAGCGCCTGCTTGAACGCCTGGCCGCTGCGTGGACGGATCTGTGCCTCGAACCCCTCTGGAAGGCGAGTCCGGAATCCAAGCGGTACCAGCGCCATGTGCCGCGGGGCCAGCGAAACTCCCCATTCCGAATTCTCTTCGTCGGCTGCGAGGTCTCCCTGCGTCACACCATCCGAGACCCGAATCGTCCTTTCGCGGAGGTAGGCCCGCAGGTCGTACCCAGCCGATCCAGCGGTGGCGCGCTCGGGCAGGCGGGCGTCGTCGTGCAACCGTTCAACCAAGGCCTCGAGCGCGGTGATGTCAGCTGGATCGCGAGGATGCGACATTGCAGGAGCCTCATGGAAAGGTGACCTGCAAACTAACCGGGTAACCTTTCGTGCAGAAACGCGTATTAGGTATATCACCGGCGCACGCCGGACCTTCTTTCCTTCAGGAGTCAACGTCCACTATGACGGTCAGCACTGCGCGCCTGTCCGCGGCGCTTCTTCTTGCGGCCCCGTTTGCCGCTGCACCTCTGGCGGCACAGGCGGAGTACGCAGCGGGGAGCAGCAGGTACCGCGTCACGACAGACGTCAAGGGTACCCAAACGAGTCCCATGGGCAACGCCACGTTCGACCTGGGCCTCAGGCAGCAGCTCACGGTGAACCTGATGAAGCACACCAAGGACACCCTCATGGCGACGATCAAGGTCGATTCCATCTCCGTGAAGGCGACGGGAGCGCCGGCGCCGGACATGAGCAAGGTCACGGGAATGCAGTTCGTGACACTGATGTCGCCCACTGGAAGGTTCTACTCCACGAAAGTGCCTGATGGGTTGGACCCCTCCCTGGGACAGATGACGGAAGGGATCGGGAAGTTCATCCCCTCGTTCCGCACCGGCATGACCACCGGCATGACGTGGTCCGACACGACGTCGGGCAAGGTGAGTCAGCAGGGTATGGACATGGACCGCACGACCATCTCGGCTTTCAAGGTGACTGGCGATACCACCATCAACGGCGAGAAGGCCCACCGGATCGAGCGCCTCTCCACCACCAAGGCCGCGGGCTCGGGAACGATGCAAGGCACGCCGATGACGATGGAAACCACTGGCACGGGCGCCGGTGCGTATTACCTCTCTCCCAAGGGCGTCTACCTAGGCGCGCAGAGCACCGACGAAGTGACCTCGAAGATCACCGTGCTCGCACAGAACATCGAGATCGCCATCAAGCAGCAGGTGCACACGACGGTCGAGGCAATCAAGTAGTTGCGTGAGGGCGGCGTGCACATCGCCCCTTCGCCCGTTACAGATAGGAATCAGGGGCGCGTTCCACATGGAACGCGCCCCTGTTTTCATCACCTTCAGCGGCGCCTGGTGGACTGTTGCAAATCCAGGTAGCTGGGTTTGTCGTCCTGAGCTACGCGAAGGACCTGCGTTTCACCGGCCAGGAGCAGGTCCTTCGCTGCACTCAGGACGACAGCATGCTTTCGATGTTGCGTTTACGGTCGCCTAGTTGGCGCGCCGAACCGATGCGCCCACGAGCCAGTGGCCAATGCGGCTGGAGAACGGCGCGGTGCGAGGCGCGTCGTGGGTGCGATCCGTGGTTGCCGCGGGAACTGTGCTGGCCAGGGCAGCGCCCGGCATCGGCGGCGGAGTGGTGTCACGCAGGGCTGCCCAGAGCGGAAGTGAAACGCACTCCCGGAACGGCAACCCGGAACAGGTCTGCTGGCCGCTCCGTTCGACATGCCGCTGGACCTTGTTCGGATACGCCCGACAATCCTTGGTGTTCGAGCCGGTGACACACCCGTTGTAGTTCAGCAGTGCCACCCGCGTGACGTCGCCCGCATCGAGCGTATCGGCCGTCCGCTTGGCGAAATGCTTCAGGATATAGACGCCGTAGCGCACGTTCGTTTCATCGTCGCGGAGGTTGCTGCCCAGGATGGGACCGAGGTTGTGCGCCCACAGGCGCGGCATGATCTGCATGAGCCCGAGCGCGCCGACATTGGATCGAGCCCTGGACTTGAAGGCATCATTCTCGGTAAGCATCACGCCCAGCACGAGCGCCGGCGGAATGCGACGATGATAGGCTTCACGGACGGCCACGCGCGCGATGGAATCGGCCCGGTCGCCGTCGATCTTGCCGGTGCCGCGCAGGTCCGAGGCGAAGGCGTCGACATCCCTCTGGAATTGCGGGTGCTGCATGGCGAGTGGCTCCGGAAGGCTGAGCCAGGGCGCACGTACCGATGCGGAATCCAGATAGGCGGCAGCGAGCACTCGGCCGGCAACAGGGCTCTGGCCGAGAAACACCGGGTGCACCTGCGACGCCGTGAAGATCACGGTGCCTGCGGCAGCAACCGCCATCGCGAGCTGGCGAACGATCGGAACGATACGAATAGGGCCTCCGGTCTGGCAGAACAACGGGCCGAGGCAGGTGAATCCGAGGGATGCACCAACGGACGTACCTTGAACCCTAGCCAAGGGAGCCACTCCAGACAAGCTCAAATGCAACGTTCGTAACATACGCTGGGTACGGCACTGCCGTCGGCGCGGCACTGTTCTTCCTCTAGCATCGCGCGGAAACGACCCTTCAACCGACAGACGTGACAGACGCACCAACTCCGATTCCCGCCGAGGGTGTGTGGGGCGGCGACAGTTCAGACCTTCCCAACTGGGACGCCATGCCGCGCCGAAACCGCCGGCGCAGGCGGCGCGGGGCCTATCCCATCTGGTTGAAATACCTGAGTTGGTGCGTGGGGTTGGCCATCCTGGTGACCGCGGCGCAGATCGCGGTGAATGCCGTGCGCTCGGATCCGCGCGATTCGCTGGTGTTTGCGGAGCGCGAACTGAATCTCAGCGTGCTGCATCCCGACGAGAAGGTGTTGGCCAAGGTGAGTGTGTGGCAACGTCCTGCCATCGATTACTTCCGCCCCACGCGCGGTCTCCTCGTGGTGACGGACGCACCGGGCGACTCGGCGAATCCGGTGGGTGGCCGACTCATATACCTTGGCCTTCAGCCTCGCGATCCGCTCAGTCGCCCCGACGCGCCGCCCACGTTCGACGAGCGGGAATGGCCACTCGACACGGCCATCGCGGTGGCTCCAACTCGCACACTGTTCTTCCTGGCTCGGGCCATCAGCATCGCGGCTCCTCGAGAGAAGCTCACGGTTGGGGTCCCGTCGCCCGCGTCCGCGGACGCTGACGCGGTCTTGCGCGCGGTGGGCAAGAAGTACGGATTGCTGCGAGGGGTAGGGTGGCAGCGACGCGAGGCGCGGCGAGCGCGTGATCGTGACATCCGGATCGCGGCACAGCAGGGTCGGCGCGAGTGGTTCCACACGGTGCGCCGCGGGGAGGCGCTCGCCTCGGTCGCGAAGATGTTCAACACGTCGCCCGAGGAGGTGCGCACGCTCAACGGCATCACCGGCAACACCATCAAGATCGGCCAGAAACTGAAGGTAAAGGGCCTGACGAAGAAGCCGGTGCTTCCCCCCGCGGGCGCGGTGCCAGAATACGCGCCCTGATCCGAGCGACGCGGAGCTACGGCGCTACTGGACGGCCAGTCGTGCCGTGGCGTCGAGAATGACCCGCAGCACGAACGCCGAGGGTGACGTAGCGAGCGCCGCGATGCGGATGTCGGTCACGCTCCCCGTGACCACGACGCCGGGGGCAAGTGAGCGATTGAGTTGCGCGGACAGTTGTCCGCGCAGCGAATCGAGCTGCGTGCCTACGTCGAGCCGGCCGTGGCCTGTGGCCTGGTCGATTGCGCGCTTGATGCGATACGATCCGAGCGTCGCCTTGAACCGGCTCATGGCGTTGTCACTGGCCAGCGTGTAGCGGAGGTCCGAGACGAGCACGCGGCGGCTGGCGGTGTCGTACTGCACGCGGCCCAGCATGAAGAGGTCGCCGCCCACGGAGCCGTGCACGGTGAGGCGCACAACGGCCGTGTCGGCCACGCCCCAGATCTTGACGTCGTCGATGGTGAGGTCGGCACCAGCGACGTCGCCCCGGAGCAGCTGCGAGACGCGCGCGCTCAGGTCCGCAAACGGCAACTCGATGTCGACGGGGATGTGGATGCCTGACACACCCGCGGGCGCGAGGCCGAGCACGGGGAGGGGAGCTGGCACGGTTGGTGGACGCGCGCCAATGGATGCGCGCGGGCGTGCGGTGATCACGAGCGCCGTGTTGAGTGCGTCACCGCGCCCCAGCGGGCGGGCGAGCGCCATGCCCTGAGGGGCGAGGTTGAGCCACGCCGTACCCGATGAGTCCAGCGCAAAGGGACGCTGCATGGTACGCCACAGGGAATCGGCGGCGGGTCGCAGGTCGGCCAGCGCGGGCAGCGCGCTGTCGAGCTGCTGGCGCAGCTGCAGGGTCTGCCCGTCAATGATGTGGCGCATGAGCGGGGTGGCGTCGAGTCGCATCACTGTCACCTGACAGGCATCGAGCAGCGTTGCTGCCACCGAGGTGTTGCGCGAGGCGAGTCGCCAGTCGCTGCGCCAGTAGAGCGCGGTGCCCGCACGCAATTCTGCCCGCTTCATGGTTTCGGGGGCGTACCCGCAGCTCGCAAGGCCACCCATGCCGCTGAGTGCAACGCGTCCGCGATACTGGAGGCGAGC
>JAYVNZ010000302.1:0-2834 GCA_043758185.1 Gemmatimonadaceae bacterium
TCGAGCAACAGCAGCAGCACCCAGCCTGCCGTGGCGCCGAGTGCAACGCGCCACGGCCTGCCTCCATCGCGACTGAAGATGACCCCCGCGACGAGTGCAACGATCGCGACGCCCCACCACCCGATGGCGAACGTGAGCCCCGCAGCCGCTCCGGCAACAAGGAGTGTGGCGATCATGGGCGCCCCGGGATCAGTTCCAGCTCCGACACCCGTTGCGCGCCGGTCAGCGCCTCCGGAGTTCGCGGCACGTGCACGGGCTGGAGCTCGCCCTTTGTCCAGAGCGCAATGCGATCGTCATAGCGGCTGCTGACCGGGTTGCCTGATTGGCCGCCGGGATACGTGGCCCACGCGCGAAGCTCGGATCCCAGCTCCACCACCATGCGCCAGCTCGAACCGTGGGTCCCGCTGCCGGACGAGGGGCTGAGCGTTTCCGGGCCGCCCTGCACCGGCAACTTCAGCGCGGAGAGCGCGGGCAGCCGCAGCAGGTGATTGATATTCGCAAACCGAACGTGATCCCACCGCCACCCATCGGTATCCGGCTCGCCCGAGCGTGCGTGCACCGTGATGTACGCGGCGGCCAGGCTCGCAGCCAGGATATCGTCACGTCGTTCCACCTGGGGAGTACTGCGATCGTCCCACCAGAGGCTTGCCGAGTCGGAGAGGAGTTCAGCGAGTACGGCGGCGGACGGCGTGGCGACGCGACGGCCATCGCCATCGGCCGCAAGTTCATCCCAGGTGCGGCGCACGAGCTCCCGCATCGCCTCCTCGAACAGCACGGCGCGACGATTGTCCTTTGTGTACCGGCGATCCCATTGCGCCAGAAGCCGTGCGCCGCTCGCCAGCGCGCTGGCATTCACGCCAGGCGCTGCGCGTTGCGCCGCGCCGAGCAACGCGGGCACGAACTGGTCGGCACGTGCGCTGCCGGGATCGGTCTGGAAGCGCTGCATTGCCGCCGGCGTGACGGCCGAGTCGGCGCGCAGCAGCGCGTTGATGCGCATGGCGCGCCACGGATCGAAGTTTCCGCCCCACCATCCCGTGGCAACTCGCGGGTCGATGGGCTGCTGGTTGGCGGACGCGAGATAGCCCTGCGCGGGATCGACAGCATGCGGGTACTGCGCAACGGGGAGCGCGCCCTGCCAGTCGCTGGCGCTGAACCGTCCGTCGCGCACCGTGCTGCCCTTCCCGTCGCCTGCGCGTACGGGATAGCGGCCGGTGGATTGAATCGCGATGTGTCCGCCGCGATCGGCCGCCAGCATGTTCTGTGCAGGCGCCTTGTACGACGCCGCCATGATGCCCTCGACTTCCACCGCGCTCGTGGCGTGTGCGGCGCCGTGGAACGCTCCCAGCTCGCCGCCTGCCTCCAGCACGGTCCAGCGCATGGACAGCCAGCGATTTCGCACGCGGCGCATGGGGCCACGGTGCGTGTAGTACATGGTATCCGTGGCCACCGTCTCACCGCGGGTGCCGCGATAGCGTTCGATGCGCCGTTCCACGGGCCGCCACGCGCCGTCCACCTGATACCGCGAGGGATGCGCGTCGTCGTCCACCTGCTCTGCGTAATAGTCCACCACGTCGGCGCCCGTGTTGGTGAACGTCCACGCCACATCCCGGTTGAACCCGATCACGATTGCCGGCGCACCAGGAATGGTCACGCCATACACGTCGAGCTTGCCGGGCACCACGACGTGTGCCTCGTACCAGATGGACGGCAACGAGAGCTCGAGGTGCGGATCTCCGGCGAGCAACGCATGCGCACTGGCCGAACGGCCGGGCGACACTGCCCAGTTGTTGCTGGCCATCGAGCGCGGCGGGTCGTCGGCAGTCTCGCGCGCGTGCCCGCCGGAGGGAACAAAGGCACGGGCAGCAGCCAGCAGCAGCGATGCTGACGTGTCCGGCGCGCCCGGCGGCGCGAGCGCATGGAAATCCATGCGCGGTGCCGATTGTCCATTCGGCTGAATGGGTTCCTGAATGGGCGTATCGTCAGGAAACAGCGCTTCCGCCGCCCGTGCGCCCACGCGCGATGCCGCTGCCGAGCGATCGTTCTCCACCGCCAGGTAGGCGAGCGTGTAACCCATGCGGTTGAGCAGGTGATACGAATCAATCGCGCTCCACACGGGCGGGTGCGTACCAGTGAGCCGAAACTCCAGCGGCATTGCTGCAGCAGGCATCTGGCGCACGTATGCATTCACTCCGTCGGCATACGCGGTGACGAACCGCATGAACGCCGTGGTATCGCCTGCCGCGGCAAGGGCGCGCTCCGCGGCGCGCGGCAGACCGAGGCCGCGCATCTCGCGATCGAGCGGCAGCGCGCGCGCACCCGCGATTTCCGTGAGGCGGCCCGTCGCAGCCAGCGTCTGCACGTAGAGCTGGAACAGGCGGTCGCGGGCGACCACATACCCCAGGGCGCGATACGCATCCTCCTCCGTGGTCGCGAAGATGTGTGGTACGGCGCGGTCGTCGTACACCACCTTCACCGACGCGCCAAGGTGCACCACCGCCGCACTGGAAGTCGCCGGCAACTCGGCAGATCGCCCCAGGGCCCATACACCGTGCGCCGGATCGAGGAACGGGCCGAGCGCGGGGGCTGGCCCGATGCGTCGCGCGCCGGCCAGCAGCACGCCGGCAAGCACGATACACGCAGCGGCGACACGCACGATGCGCATGATCACCACGTCTCCGCGCTCGAGGTCAGCTTCCGGTCCGCGGCGTGACCCACACGTAGGGACCTGTTGGTTCCACGCCGGGCTTCAGGTTACGAGGGACTCCCTTGGGGTTGGGGCCGAGCGACTTGATGTAGCGGTACATGGCGCGCAGGTCGCGATCGCTCATGAGCGC
>JAYVNZ010000303.1:0-10439 GCA_043758185.1 Gemmatimonadaceae bacterium
CGACCGGCATCGACGCCGCAACCGCGACGCATCGACTCGAGTGGTTGTGGCGTTCGCGTCCGCGGCACAGAATACCTGCGGGTGTGCCGTCATCCCTGCCGCGACGCCGGGACGTCAGCGTCCCACCAATCCACATTCGGCCGGAGCACCATCGATGACGCTACCCCCTGTGATCGCGCTCGCATCCATTGCGGCACTCCTTTCCACGGCTCCCGCAAAGCCGAAGTTCGTCGTGAGACTCGAGGGACACAACGCTGGATGCGATCTACTCGTGAACGACATTCCTGCCGTGAACATGGATCACGCGGGCATCTCCAACTTTCCCATCAATCCGTGGCTCATCGACGGCCGGAACAACGTCACGGTGCGGAGCCGTGTGGTCGATGCCGCCACACGGAAGCATCCAGAATGGGACAAGACCGCGGCCCGGTCGTGCACGGCCACGGTCTCGGAACAACAGGAAGGAACAAGGGCCGCGAGAACCATCGCGCGAGCCGAGGTCAAGCCCTCCGAGTCCGCGCCCGTCCTTTCAGGCAACGGCGCGTTCACCGTGACGCTCGGCTACCCGTCGCCCCAGTGGACAAACTCCGCGTCCATCGGCAAGGACCCAATGACGCAGAAGCGGATCCTGGCCAGGTACCGGGAGTTTCACCGGTTGCTCGCCACGAAGGATCTGCCGGGCCTGATGAAGATGTCGGCCGTCAAGTTCCGGGCGTACGCCACAGCGATGAATGCACCGGAGTTCGAATCGGCGCAGCGCGCAAGTTTGAAGGCGCAACTTGCCAGCTCGGCCGATCTGATCGGGCTTGACGTGCAGCAGAAGGACGGGTTGCGATACCAGTACTATTACGGTGGCCGGCTGGTCAGCATCAAGAACATCTATGACCGTTCAATCATTCAGTACTATGACGCAAGCGACGGTGTCACAACGGAATACGACCTTTTGTTCTATTACGATGGCCAGGAATTCGTCCTGATCCTGTGACCACGCGCAGCGCCTGCGTTCGTCTGGCTCCAGAAAACTGGCGTCAGGCGGTCACGGGAAGCCATACGCTGATCGTTGTGCCTGTGCCCGGCCGGCTCGCTGCCTCCACACGTCCGCCGTGCGCATCCACGAGGTGCCGCACGATGGCCAATCCCAGCCCCGTGCCCCCCTGCTCACGCGAGCGACCGGCGTCCACACGGTAGAATCGTTCGAAAATGCGGGGCAGGTGTTCCACAGCGATGCCGACTCCCGTATCCACGACATCGAGGCGGACCATGCCCGCCTCGGCGCGAGTCCGGAGGGTGACGCTGCCTGCGCTCGTGTATTGCACGGCGTTCTCCACGAGGTTCGTGACGACCTGCCGGATGGCCGTGGGATCCGCCTGCAGCCGGACGTGGCTCGCGTCGATGTCGGTCGACAGCAGGAGTCCCTTCGTTGCGGCGCGGGGCCCCACCTCCGCAATGACACTCGCGATGATGGCCGACAGGTCCACGGCCGTGACATTCGGCCGCCAGCCGCCACTCTCGATGCGGGAGAGATCGAGCAGGTCGTCCACGATGCGCTGCATGCGCATGGCGTTGTCCCGGATCGTCTCCACGAACCGCTGCCGCTGCGCGGGTGGAATCGTGTCGTCGAGCAGCGTTTCGGCAAATCCGCTGACGGCGGTCAACGGCGTCTTGAGTTCGTGGGACACGTTGGCCACGAAGTCGCGGCGGATCGTCTCGAGCCGGCGCAGCACCGTGAGGTCGAGCAGCGTCAGCACGGCGCCAGCGGTTGGCAACGGTCGCGAGGTGATCGCAAGGGTCCGGTCATTCAGGGCCACTTCCGCCGTAGGCGTGGCGTGACCATCCAGCGCCTGATCGATGGCCGCGCGAATCGCGTACTCGCGCGGAAGCAACTCACGTCCGAATGGCAGCGGGGCGGTAACACTCAGGAGTTCGCGCGCGCGCTCATTGATGCGAACAACGGCTCCACCGGGCGCCAGGGCCAGTACGCCCTCCTCGAGTGACTCGAGAAGCGCGATCATCAGGTCATCATCCTCCCTGAGCGCGCGCATGCGCGTCGCGAGCTGCTCCGCCATGCGCGTGAGCGCCGTCGCAAGCTCCCCCACCTCGCCGGGCGCTGCCAGGGATGGCCGCTGCGTCAGGTCGCCAGCCGCGATCGCGCGTGCGACGTTCCGCAGCTCCACCACAGGCTGGGAAATGGTGCGCGCGAAGACCCACACCAGCAGCAGCACGCCAAGCAATGCCACCAGGCCGCTGGCGAGTACGTCCTGCTGCGCACCACGCACCACGGCATCCAGTCGCGCGGTCGTCATCGACACCCGCACGGTGCCGAGCGGATGTCGCACGGCCACATACAGCTCCTCGTCCCCCGCTGATGCGCTCTGGCGTCGCGATGCGCCCACGCCGGTGGCCCGTGCCGCCACGACCTCGGGACGCGTTGCGTGATTCTCCAGGCGGCGCCGGGCCTCCGCACCGAATTCGGAGTCGCCCAGCACGACTCCGCCGGTGTCGATGAGCGTCACGCGATAGCCCAGCGCATCACCCGCACGCTGCGCGATCGCATCCGCGTCGGCGCGCGCGTGCCACTCTGACGCCACCACGCGCGCGTTGCGCGAGAGTTCGTCCGTCTTTTCCGCTACCAGCCGGTCGCGCAGCCGCCCGCCGGCGATGAGTACGATGGCGGCGACGAGCGTGATGACTACCAGCATTGCGCCGCTGAGCAGGCGTCGCGCGAGGGTCATGACAAGCGGTGCTGCGGCGACCGGATGCGGTACCCAAAGCCGCGCACCGTTTCTATCAGGTCTCCCGCAACGCCCAGCTTTGCGCGCAGCCGCTGGACATGCATGTCCACGGTGCGTGTCTGGATGTCGGGTGCCGCCTCCCACACGCTCTCGAGCAGGTGCGCGCGCGCCTGCACTCGGCCGCGCCGCTCCGCCAGCGTCAGCAGCAGCTTGAACTCGGTGGGCGTGAGCTCGATCGGCTCGCCATCCACATGCACCAAATGCGACGCGCGGTCGATCATGAGCGGCCCGATGACGAGCGAATCGGCGCCGCCACCTCCGCCGGCTCCCAGGCGACGGAGGATGGCGCCCACCCGCAGCACCAGCTCCTGCGGGCTGAATGGCTTGGTGAGGTAATCGTCGGCGCCGAGCGACAAGCCCTGGATACGCTCGGACTCGTCGCGGCGCGCGGTGAGCATCAGCACCGCGATGTTGCGTGTATCGTCGCCTGCGCGAACCTGCTCGATCACCTCGTAGCCCGACATGCCCGGCAGCATGAGGTCGAGCACGATGAGCGCGGGCCGCTCGCGTCGCGCGGACTCGAGTGCCTCGGTGCCGGAACTGGCCGTGGAGACACGGTAGCCGGCCTTCACCAGGTGATACGTCACCAGTGCCACGATATCCGCCTCGTCGTCCACGACGAGTACGCGCTCGCCTGTCGCCGGCGCTTGGCTCACGGCTGGCCGCCCTGGATGCGGCGCGAGATCTTCGCAACGATCATCTCGATGGCCACCGGGTTCTTTCCGCCACGTGGCACGATCACGTCAGCATATCGCTTGCTGGGCTCCACGAACTCCAGGTGCATGGGTTGCACGGTGGACAGGTACTGCTCGAGAATCTCGGCCAGCGGCCGGCCGCGCTTGGCCATGTCGCGGCGGATGCGCCGAATGAGGCGCACGTCGGCGTCCGCGTCCACGAACACCTTCACGTCGCAGAGGTCGCGGACGCGCGGGTCGACGAAGAGCAGGATGCCATCGATCACCACCACATCGGCGGGGGGAATGCGGACCGTCTCGGCACTGCGCGCGTGATTGACGAAATCGTAGACGGGCTTGTCGATGGCCGCGCCACCGGCCAGTTGCGAGAGCTGGGTGACGAGGTGATCCCAGTCGAACGCGTTGGGATGATCCCAGTTGACCTGGCGACGGTCCTCAATCGACAAGTGCCCGTGATCGAGGTAGTACGCGTCCATGTCGATGAAGGCCACGGACGCGTCGCCGAGTGCCGCGGCGACGTTGCGCGCCACGGTGCTCTTTCCCGATCCCGTCCCCCCCGCGACGCCGATGACCAGCGGTTTCATCTTCGTTCCTGTGACAGGTCGAATTCCATGGTGGAAAGATGCGCGTGTGGCTGGTGGAGGCGCAGGCCCCCCGTGTCACGGTCATGTAATACTGCCCCGACTGCTGCCTCCCCGCGTGGGGGGCCGGCGACTAGCTTTTTTTCCATGCGTATCCGAATTGCCAGTTGCGCCGCGGCTGTCCTTGTCGCGGCTGGTTGTGTCCCCTCGGCGACCGTGGTGCCGGGTGGGCAGACGTATGACCTGGTCGTGGCCGCGACCACCGATGTGCACGGCCGTATCCGCGGGTGGAACTACGAATCCAACCGCCCGGACAGCGCTCGCGGGCTCACGCGCGCGGCCACCATCGTCGACTCGGTGCGCCAGCGCGCGCCCGGACGCGTGATCCTCCTCGACGCCGGCGACCTGCTCCAGGGCAATTCGCTCACGTACATGGCGGCACGCGTCGCGCCTGCTGGGGCACCGCATCCCGTGATCCTCGCGATGAATGCCATGGCGTACGACGCCAGCGCCGTTGGCAATCACGAGTTCAATTACGGGTTGCCTTTCCTCGAACGCACCATGGCCCAGGCCACGTTTCCGTTCCTCGCCACGAATGCGTACCGAATCGATGGCACGCATGCCTTCCGCGGTTGGACCATGGTGACGCGTGGCCCGGTGAAGATAGGGATCGTGGGTGCTACCACTCCCGGTGCCATGGTCTGGGACCGCGACAACCTCGCTGGCCGGCTGGTCATGCGCGACATCGTGCCCGAGGTGCGCTCCGCCGTCGCGGATGCACGAGGCGCAGGGGCTGACGTGATCGTGGTGACGATGCACTCCGGCCTCGACGGCGCCTCGAGCTACGACACCGTGACGACGGGGGTGCCAAGCGAGAACGTTGCCGCGCGCGTTGCACGCGAGGTGACCGGCATCGACCTCATCGTGTTCGGGCACTCGCACCAGGAGGTTGGTGACACGGTGATCAACGGCGTGCTCCTCATGCAGCCGAAGAACTGGGCATCGAGCGTTGCCGTGGCGCATCTGGCGCTCGCGCAGCAGGGCGCCGGTTGGCGGGTGGTGGACACGCATTCGAGTGTCGTGCAGGCGGCGCGGCACGCGGAGCTGGCGCCGGTGGTTGCCGCCACCCGGCGCGCGCACGACGCCACGCTCGAGTGGGTGCTGACGCCCATCGGGCGCACCCCGGTGGCGTGGCGCTCCGACTCTGCGCGCCTGCTCAATTCGCCACTCATCGACTTCATTCTCGACGTCGAGCGCCGCGCCGCTGGCGCAGACCTCGCGTCCACTGCGGCCTTTTCACTGGATGCCTCGCTCGATTCCGGCTCGATCACGGCGGCCCGTCTCCAGGCGCTGTACCCGTACGACAACACGCTGCGTGCGGTGAGGATTTCCGGCGCGCAGCTGCGTGCCTATCTCGAACAGAGTGCACGCTATTACCGGGCGTTGCCCACGGGCGGCGTCACCGTGGATCCCGATATTCCGGGCTACAACTTCGACATCATCCGCGGCGCGGACTACACCCTGGATGTGTCGCGTCCGGTGGGGCAGCGGGTGACGCGCCTTGCCGTACGCGGTCGTGAGGTGGCGCCCACGGACAGCTTCACCATGGCGCTCAACAACTACCGGCAGACAGGTGGTGGCGGGTACACCATGCTGAGTGGGGCGCCCATCGTCTACGACAAGCAGCAGGAGATTCGACAGCTGCTGGTGGATGAAGTGCGAAGGAAGGGGACGATCACGCCTGCCGATTACGCATCACACAACTGGCACGTCGAGCCAGCGAGCGCGGTGACATCGCTGTACGCGGAGTTGCGCCGCAACAATCGCGATGATGCCCACGCGACTGGCAGCGCGGCCGCGGTACCCGCTCGTGCGGGCGGTCGCGCACATCCCGCCACGCGCCTGCGCATCATTGGCACCAACGACTTTCACGGCGCGCTCGAGCCGCGCCCCGACAACAGCGGCAAGCGCCGCGGGGGCGCAGCGTACCTGGCCACCGCTGTCCGTCAGGCGGCAGCGGGCTGCGTCGCGCCCGCGTGCGAGACCATCCTGCTGGATGCAGGCGATGAATTCCAGGGCACGCCGGCATCAAACCTGGCCTTCGGCCGTCCTGGCGTGGAGATCTTCAACCAGATGGGCCTCGCGGCGAGCGCGTTGGGCAACCATGAATTCGACTGGTCACAGGACACGCTGCGCGCCCGCATGCGCGACGCCCACTACGCCATCCTCGGCGCAAACGTCCGCTATGCCGACGGCCGCGACGTGCCGTGGATTCGGGACGATACCCTGATCGTGCGCGGTGCCCTGAAAGTCGGCGTGATCGGGCTGTCCACCGTGCTGACGCCGTCCACCACGCTCGCGTCGAATGTGGCGGACCTTCGCTTCCTTCCGCCCGCGCCCATCGTGGACAGCCTCACGCGAGCGCTGCGAGCGCGTGGCGCGGATTACGTGATCGTGATTGGCCACCTCGGCGCGTTCTGTGACCGTGATGGCGCCACGAACTGCAAGGGCGAGGTGGTGGACCTGGCGCAGGCGCTTCACGAACCCGTGGATGCGATTGTCAGCGGGCATACGCATTCGCTGGTCAACACGACGGTCAACGGAATTCCCATCACGCAGGCGCGGTCGAGCGGGACAGCCCTGGGCACGATCGACCTGGGACCTGACGGCGATGCGCATCACGTCATGGATGTGGTGACCGACTCCCTCGTGCCCGATCCGGCCATTGCCGCGATCGTGGCATCTGCCGTGGCGCGCGTGGCGCCCCTGGTCAGCCGGCCCATTGCAACCATTGGCGCCGACCTCGTGCGCACCGGCAATCAGTACGCCCTGGGCAACATCATCGCGGACGCCATGCGCGTGGGGGGCAAGGGCGATGTGGGCGTGATGAACAACGGCGGCATCCGCGCCAACCTGCGCGCGGGGCCCGCGTCGTACGGTGCGCTGTTCGAGGTCCAGCCGTTCGCGAACGTCCTGTATCGCGTAACGGTGACCGGTGCGGCATTGCGAACGTACCTCGAGAACCTCGTGTCTCACACGCCCAGCGTGCACCTGAGTGGCGTGACAGTCCGCTATGATTCCACGCGTGCCGCGGGCGCGCGCATCGTGAGTGCGCAGCTCTCGGGGGGACGCGACATCATCCCCGATGCACGATACACGCTCATCCTGAATGATTTCCTTGCGACGGGCGGCGATGGCCTGGCCATGACGACGGGAGCCCTCCGCACCGAGATCCTGCCCATGGTGGACCTCGATGCGCTCGTGACCTACCTCGAGTCACGTCCGCAGCCGGTGCAGCCACCCACGGACGCGCGCATCATCACTGTCTCACCCACCCGATGACCACCACTACAGTTCGCGTGTTCGTGAACGGACGAGGCTTCGACGTTGGCGCGGGCGGCACCGCGCTCGACGCGGTGTCCATGCACTCCACCACCGATGCCGCCGCCGTGCAGCAGGGACAGCTGCTGGTGACGGACAGCCGTGGACTGCCCGTGCCCAGCGATACCCTGTTGTTCAATGGCGCCGTGTTTCGCCTCGTCCCCAACCGCGATCGCGACGCGGCGGATCCTGCCATGCGCTTCGAGAGCTGATGCCGCCGCTCACCCATGACATCCTCCGCCAGCTTCCCAAGGCGGAACTGCATTGCCACCTGGACGGCTCGTTGCGCCCCGAGACCATGATCGACCTCGGGCGGGAGCTGGAACGTCCCATGCCCGCGCCAGACGCGGACTCGCTGCGCGAATACATGACGGTGGACGACGCGCGCAACCTCGAGGATTACCTCGAGCGCTTCGCCGTGACACTGTCCGTGATGCAGACGGAGAGTGCGCTCGAGCGCATCGCGTACGAACTTGCGGAGGATGCCGCCCGCGACGGCGTGCGATACATCGAGGTGCGCTATGCGCCCGTCCTGAATGTGCGCGAGGGGCTGTCGCTGGAGCAGGCGGTGGAGGCGCCGCTGCGCGGACTTGCGCGTGCGGAGGCAAGCCACGGCATCAAGGGCCGGGTCATCGTCACCGCCATCAGGAACATGGCACCCAGCGTCTCACAGGAGCTCGCCGAACTCGCGGTGGCATTCAAGCGGCAGGGGGTGGTGGGATTCGACCTGGCCGGTGGAGAAGCGGGCAATCCGGCGAAGGCGCATCGGAAAGCGTTCGAGTATGCGCGCAGTCATGACCTCGCCTGCACGTGCCACGCTGGCGAGGGTGACGGGGCGGAATCCGTGCGTGAGGCGGTGCACGTCTGCGGTGCGGATCGCATCGGGCATGCAACGCGCCTCATCGAGGACACCTCACTCACCGACTACTGCAACGATCGTCGCATCGCCCTCGAGATCTGCCTCACGAGCAATGTCCAGACGCGCGCCGCGGATTCCTACGCCACGCACCCCTTTCGCGAGTACTACGACCGCGGACTCAACGTGGTGCTCAACACGGACAATCGCCTCATGAGCAACGTCACGCTCACGGACGAGTACGTGCACGCCTCGCAGTCGCTGCACTTTGGCTTCGATGAACTGGCCCGCGTGGCGCTCAACGGGTTCGAGAGCTGCTTCCTTCCCTACGACGAGCGGATGCAGCTCGTCGCGGACGCGCAACGCGACATCGACGCGCTGCGCAGCGCCATCGCATGAGCACTGATGCAGCGTACGGCGCGGCCGCCGCGCAGGCTGCCGCCGCCGCCGTACGGTCGCGCTCCGGGAATGCTGTGCCGGTGGCCGGTATCGTGCTCGGCTCGGGGCTGGGTGGCCTGGCACAGCGCATCACCGAAGCGGTAGCGATCCCGTTTCGCGACGTTCCGGGATTTCCCGCGGCCACGGTGACCGGACACGCGGGTCAGCTCATCTGCGGACTGCTCTCCGGTCGTCCCGTCGTGGCGCTTGCTGGCCGCTTTCATATGTACGAGGGGCACGACGCCGCACTCGCGGGCTTTCCCGTGCGCGTGATGCATGCGCTCGGTGCGCCGGTGCTGTTCGTGTCGAATGCCGCGGGCGGAATTCGGCGCACGTTCCGGGCGGGGGACCTCATGCTCATTCGCGACCACCTCAACCTCATGTTCCGCAATCCGCTCACCGGCGGCGCGGAAGCAGGCGACCAGCGGTTTCCCGACATGAGTGCCCCGTACGACGTCGCCCTCGGGGACATGATTCGCGAACAGGCGATCGCGCTCGGCATCACACTGCAGGAAGGGGTGTATTGCGGATTCCTCGGCCCCACCTACGAAACGCCCGCCGAGGTGCGCATGCTTGCCTCGCTCGGTGCTGATGCCGTTGGCATGTCGACTGTTCCGGAGGTGATCGTCGCACGTGCGCTTGGCATGCGCGTGGCCGGCATCAGCTGCGTGACCAACTTGGCCTCTGGAATCTCCCCGCATGCGCTGTCCCACGCGGAGGTACTCGAGACCACGAAGCTCGTCGCCTCGCGGTTCGAATCACTGGTCGAACGGTTCATCGCTGCGTTGTAGCAGGTCAGGATGAACAACGGGAAAGTGCACGCACAATCCCACTGAGGCCGTCACACCGCTGTTGCAGCCTGCGCGCGACCTCAGCCGACAGCGGTCGCGGGAGCCACTCCACCGGTGCGCAGGAATTCTGCAAACTCATCGGGCAGCTCGCTGGCAATGATGGCGCGAGCGGCTGCCTCGACGTCATACGGGATGCGCAGGAACGTGACGTCGACTGCCTGCTCTGTCACACCGAGCATCACATAACACGCGCGCGGATCGTGGTCTTTCGGTCTTCCCACGCTGCCTGTGTTGACGAAGTGGATATCAGCAACGGTGCGGTGCCACGGTCTGTGCGTGTGCCCGAAGGCAATGACATCGCCCGCTTTCGCGTTCATGCCCTCCGCCATCCGGGTGAGGAACTCATCGCTGCGATCCTCGGTGACGTACACGGTCGAGAGCGCGTTGCTGCCATGGACGAGTCGGATGGTCGGCCCGCTGACATGGCCACCCAACGGTCGAATGTCGATCCGGAAGGGGAGCGTTCGCAACCATCGCTTCGCCTCGTCAGTGGTGTGCTCGAGCGTCCAGCTGAAGCTCCGATGCGCCAACTCCTCCTGGCGAGCGTTCTCCGAACGACAGCCGCAATGCCTGGAGTTGAGCGCGACGGTGGAGTCGTAGTTGCCGGACACACCGGGAATTCCGGTACGCCGAATCCTGTCGATGACCTCGTTGGGCCAGGGCGCGTAGCCCACAAGATCCCCGAGATGATAGACGGACTCGACGTCGGAACGGGCCGCAATGTCCGCGAGCACCGCGTCCAGCGCCGGCCGATTGGCGTGAATGTCCGAGATGAGTGCGTACTTCATGGTGACTGGCGTCAGCTGCAGCAGTCCGGACCGCAGCACGCGGAGCCGTCGCTGGCC
>JAYVNZ010000304.1:0-2373 GCA_043758185.1 Gemmatimonadaceae bacterium
GTGCCGTCGTCGGATGAAGTTGGCGCGCTGCTGTACAGACTTGCCAAGGCGCCGGATGTCCAGAACGATGAGTGGCTTGCGCAGGCCGTGCTGGCTGCCGCGGCGCGTCACCGGCCTGCCTTCATGAAGGCATATGCCGCGGATCTGGGCGCCGAGCCCTTCCGGGCGCTGGCGGATCGGATGGCGATCGAGGAAGCCGCTCCGCTGCCCGTCATCGATCCCCGCACGATCGTGCCGCCGGTCGCCGGCCGGCGACCTGCCCCACCGCCACCCAAGCCGGTCGCCGAGCGTTTCCTGCGCGCCAATGTGGAAGATGTGGTGGGTCCCATCACGCGGCCGTCACCGGTCCGGCGTGCGGCCGACAGCACGGAACCGGCGCTCGAACTCGGGATGTCGGTAGTGAAGGGGCAGATGAAGTTCTCGCTCCCCACTTTCACCGTGAAGCCCGGGCAGCGTGTGCGGCTCACGTTCACCAATCCCGACGAGATGCAGCACAACTTCCTGATCGTGCGTCCCGGTACCCTGCCAGCGGTGGGTGCGCTGGCGGATGCCATGGCGGCGACGCCGGATGCCGCGGAACGCAGCTACGTCCCACCCACGCCCGATGTCATGTGGTTCACGAAGCTCGTGGACCCGGGGCAATCCGTCACGCTCGAATTCACGGCGCCGCGCCAGACCGGAGAGTACCCGTACATCTGCACGTTCCCGGGGCACTGGCGCCTCATGCAGGGCACGATGAAGGTCGCCGAGTAGGGTTGTCGTCCTGAGCGCAGCGAAGGACCTGTTTTGGGGACAGCAAGCAGATCCTTCGCTGCGCTCAGGATGACAACTTCGAACAATACCCATCACCGTACGAGAAAATGGCAAGCAAGATCAAGGTCGCCGTCGTGGGGCTCGGGTTCGGCGCAGAGTTCCTCCCCATCTATCAGCGCCATCCCGACACCGAGCTGTACGCCATCTGTCAGCGGTCGGCGGAGAAGCTGGCGGAAGTGGGGGACAAGTTTGGCGTCGACCGCCGCTACTCGAGCTACGAAGAGCTGCTCGGCGACCCCGAGGTCGATGCCATCCACATCAACACGCCAATCGCGGCGCATGCGCCGATGTCGCTCGCCGCACTGCGGGCCGGAAAGCACACCGCGTGCACCGTTCCCATGGCGACCACCGTCGCCGAGTGCCTGCAGTTGGTGGAAGCGGAGCAGAAGAATGGCAAGGTCTACATGATGATGGAGACGGCCGTGTACACGCGGGAATTCCTGTACGCACAGGAGTTGGCGCAGAACGGCACCTTCGGACGGATTCAGTTCCTGCGCGGCGCACACCAGCAGAACATGAGTCTTCCCGGCTGGCCGGCATACTGGTACGGAATGCCGCCGATGCACTACGCAACGCACGCCGTTGGGCCCCTGCTGCACCTGGCGCAGGCGCGAGCGGAGTCCGTCGTGTGCTTTGGCTCCGGCCAGATCCGGGACGAGTATGTCGCGCAGTACGGCTCACCATTCGCCGTGGAGAGTGCGCTCGTTCGATTGAAGGATTCCAATCTTGCCTGCGAGGTCACGCGCTCGTTGTTCGACACCATTCGCCAGTATCGCGAGAGCTTCGACGTCTACGGCACCACCGGCTCGTTCGAGTGGGAGCAGCTCATCGGTGACAAGGCGGTCGTCCATTCCGGCTTCGAGGATGCGGCACGCGTCGAGATTCCCGACTACGGCCACCGGCTGCCGAAGGAGATTGCGTCGTTCACGCAGGCGGGTGTATACGACGAGGAGCACGAGCACACGTCGTTCATCCAGGGCGGCGGGCATGGCGGCTCGCATCCACACCTCGTACACGAGTTCGTGCGCGCGATCGTGGAGAAGCGCCAGGCAACGGTGGATGCCGCGACGTCCGCAAACTGGACCATGACCGGCGTGTGCGCCCACGAATCGGCGATGCGTGGCGGCGAGCGAATCGCCATCCCGCAGGCGTGAGGGCGCTGGAGTGACAATGCAGATCGGCATCAGTACATGGGTCTGGACATCGCCCGCGACCACGGAGGTGCTGGAGGCATTGATTCCCCACATCGCCAGCCTCGGCTACGACGTGGTGGAGATTCCCGTCGAGATTGTCCGGCAGTTCGACGTGAGCCGAGTGCGCGCGGCGGCGAAGGCGAGCGATGTGGAGCTCTCCGTGTGTGCCGTCATTGTCGCAGGGCGCGATCTTCTCCTGGCGGACGAGGTGAACGCCGGCATCGCGTACCTCGAGTGGTGCATCGAGGCGGCGCAGCAGTTGGGGTCACCAGTGGTGGCGGGGCCGTTCTACTCTGCGGTGGGGCGCTGCTGGCTCGCCACGGCCGACGAGCGTGAACGCGATCTCGACGCCCTCGCTCGTGTGCTG
>JAYVNZ010000305.1:0-5997 GCA_043758185.1 Gemmatimonadaceae bacterium
CGCCGTCCGAATTCGCAGCCGCCCTCATCGCCGAATTCGCCAGGGCGCCCCTGAGTTGGGTGCTCTATCCCTTTCGCGTCGCTGGTGCGCCCATGTTCGCCGCATCCACGAGTGCCTGGGTCGCCGCCATCATCCCCGCCGTGATTCTGCTCGCGCTCCACCTGCTGTGGGTATTGCGCAGCGATTCCGCATTCGAGGAAACTGCCGCGGCAGCCTCGGCAGCAAGGGCCGAGCGACGCCAGTTGCTCCGCACGAGGGGTGCGACCGGTGGTGTGGTCAACCTGAAAAGCGGCAAGCGGACAATCCGCCTGTCGCCGGTTGGAGCACCACACGTCGCGCTCCTCTGGAAAAACGTGCTCTGGCTCATTCGTACGGGTCAGGCACGCGCCATCCTTGGCCTTCCCGCCATTGCAGCGGTGTGCACGGTGGCGTTCGCCGGCCGGTCCACCACGGCGGAGGTGCTCGTCGTGGTGCTGTGCGTGGCCGTTGGGGCCGTGACCATCGTGTTTGGCCCGCTCACCATGCGCAACGACCTGCGGAGCGAGCTGCGCCGCCTGCCCATGCTGAAGACATTGCCGCTCACCGGCCGCGAAATCATTGCGGCCGAAGTCGCGAGCAGTGCATTGCCCACGGCGCTCCTGCAGGTCCTCATGACGGCGGTGGGCCTGCTCGCCCTCTCCTTCATTCCACAACAGCCGCTTTCGCTGGAGATCCGGCTCGGCGTGCTGGTCGCTGCGCCTGTGCTGCTTGTGGGGGTGAGCTTTGCAAACTTCACCATTCACAATGGAATGGCGTTGCTCTTTCCCGCGTGGGTGCGGCTCGGCGCTGCTGGCGAAGCGGGCGTGGAGGCCATGGGCCAGGTGATGTTGACGTCCATCGTGACGTTGTTCCTTCTGGCGATCCTCCTTGTGATTCCCGCGCTCGCGGCAGCGGCGGTGTGGTTCGTCATGCACTGGCCTCCGCTGTTCGCGATCGTTGGCGCGGGGTGGATTGCGGGGGTAGCCTGCGCACTCGAGGGCTTCCTGCTCATCGGCGCGCTCGGCGGTGCGCTGGAGCGCCTGGAGCCGATGCAGGTGGGGTGAGGCTCGCGTTGAGGGGTGAGCCGAAAAAAATGAACCACAGAGGTCACGGAGGGCACGGAGAACCAACAAGGAGTCTTTTTTCCTGCTACGCAGTCCTCCGTGACCTCTGTGACCTCCGTGGTCAATGCTGTTCCTTCACCATCGTCAGCGACCGAACTGCAGGCCCGCTTCCTGCTTTTTCATCGTCCATGCCCAGCGTCGTTTCCCGGACCCGCGCGCTCGCCACGCTGCGTGAGCGCTTCGGTCATGCAGAGTTCCGTTCCGGCCAGTGGGAACCCATCCACTCCGTGCTCGCCGGCCGAGATGCGCTCGTCGTCATGCCCACCGGCAGCGGCAAGTCCATTGTCTACCAGCTGCCCGCACTCCTGCTGAACGGTCTCACCGTGGTCGTCAGCCCGCTCATCGCCCTCATGAAGGACCAGCAGGACAAGCTCCACGCGCACGGCGTGGACGCGCTCTCGATGCACTCGCACCTCTCCGCCGGGGAAGCGCGCGAGACGTCGCGACAGGTGCTGGAGGGTGAAGGCGAAATCCTGTACCTCACCCCGGAGCGGTTCAAGGACCGCGCATTCTTCGACCGCCTGCTCACCCGCACGGTGAGCTTGTTCGTCGTGGACGAGGCACACTGCGTGAGCCAGTGGGGCCACGACTTCCGCCCCGATTACCTCACGCTGGGCTCGGTGGTGAAGCGGCTGGGCAAGCCGCCCGTGCTCGCCCTCACCGCCACCGCCACCGCTGAGGTGCGAAGCGACATCGCACGACAGCTCGGCATGATCGACCCCGATGTCACTGTCACCGGCTTTGCGCGCCCCAACCTGCGCTTCGAGGTGCACCGCACGGTGAACCAGGCCAGCAAGGATGCCGAGGTGGAGGCGATTCTCGCGTCCGGGGTAGGCAGTGGAATCATCTACACCGCCACCGTGAAGGAAGCAGAACGGCTGCACACGCTCTTCAAGGATCGTTTTGGGGTGGGCCTCTACCATGGCAAGATGAGCCCGGCCGAGCGAAAGGCATCGCAGGATGCCTTCATGAGCGGTGCGCGCTCGGCCGTCATCGCCACCAACGCGTTCGGGCTTGGCATCGACAAGCGCGACCTGCGCTTTGTGGTGCACTACCATTTTCCCGGCTCGGTGGAGGCGTATTACCAGGAGGCGGGTCGGGCCGGTCGCGACGGAGGACCGGCGGTGTGTACCATCCTCTATCGCGTGGAGGATTCGCGCGTGCAGTCGTACTTCCTGGGCGGCAAGTATCCCGACGTGCAGGAGGCGGCCAGGGTAGCCCTGCTGCTGGAGCAGGCCCCGTTGCTCGAACGTGTGGAGCTCGACACCCTGGCTGATGGAGCCGGTGTCGCGCGCCGGAAGGCGCGCATCGTGCTCGTGCTGCTCAAGCGCCACGGCCTGGTTCGCGAGCACCGCGGCGGGGGCTGGGAGCGGCTGCAGAGCCGCCTGATATCCGTGGACCTCAGTGCGGACCTCACGGATTACGAGGCGCGGCGCGAGCAGGACCGCGCAAAGCTTCGCGCCGTTGTGCGGTACTGCCAGAGTGCGCTCTGCCGCACGCGCTTCCTGCTGGAGTACTTCGGCGAGGCTGTGGATCAGGACTGGGTCTGCGACAACTGCGATGCGTGCGATGCCCAGGTGGCATTTGCCGAGCGCAAGCATCGCGTCCAGCGAGCGCCAGCGAGCGACCCGTCCCCCGTCCCCCGTTAGCCGTCCCCCGCTAGCTCGATCAACTCCCGCAGGATGTCGGGAAACATTGCGTGCTCCGCCGCCATGTCCACGATCCGCACGCTCAACCGCGCCGCGAAATCGCCCATGTCGCGCACCGTCCGCCCAGACCGGATCAGCAGCACCCGGGCGCCGGTCATCAGGGCGGGACCCACGAACTCTTCCGAACAGCTCTCCTCGTGGTCGCAATCGATCAGCACCACCTGCGGGCGAACACGCAATAGCGCGCTTCGCGCCGTCTCATTCGCGGCAGCGAAGTGTGGGAGATGTCCCCCCAGTTCGACAACCGCTCCCAACAGTGCACCGGAAAGCGGGTCGCACGAGAAAACAAGTACGGCTGCTACTCTCACGCGTGTCGCGTATCTCGCTGGGTCCGGGCTGAATTGCCCAGGGCACCCCGCAGCCGCAAGTCGAGGACCACCGCGTCTGCGTGTCGCCGAGCCTCCGCTCTTGACGAGCGCCGCACAATACTAAACATTCGTAGCCGTACGCCGACGCCGGCGCACACCGCCCGCCACGCACAGCGGCATCACCTGCAGACCTGTACGGCCCATGATGATGGCGCCCGACTCGAGCCACGTGCCACCCGGTCAGCTCGATCCGGCCACGATCGCCGCGCTTCAATCCGCACTGCGCGAGTACGTATCCACAGGATCATCCTCATCGCTGCAGGAATGCCTCGCACGCCTCGCCGAGGAAGCCCGGGCACGGCACATCCTGCCCGAACATCTTCTCGTCGTCCTGAAGGAGACCTGGAACGCCCTGCCACAAGTGCGCGCCATGGCGGATTCCAGGCAGCAGGCGCGGCTCCTCGAGCGCGTGATTACCATGTGCATCAAGGAATACTACAGCGCCTGACCGGTAGCGTTACCGCCGGACACTCGTGAAACGACGCAATCGCACATGCTCTCCAACCGAGTCCGTGCCTGGCTGCGTAGCATCCCCCTGCCACGCTTCAGGCGCACCATCCTCGGCCTGTATCTCGCCGTCGCAGCGGTGGATGCCACAGGCAAGGCACTGGTCACGGACCCGGCCGTCAACCGCGCACTCCGGCACCATGCAAGCCCCGCGGCGGTGGGAGATATCCGCAGCGCGGCTGTCCCGGCCGGCAACTTCGAGATCTTTCGTTCTGCCTCGCATCACCTCATGCAGGGTGCGGATCTCTATGCCGAGTACCCCGCCGAGCTCTCGGACCGGTTCAAGTACAGTCCCACGTTTGCGCTGCTCTTTGCCCCGCTGGCCTGGATTCCGTGGCCACTGGCGCTGTTCCTGTGGAGTTCGCTCAACGCCCTGGTCCTGTTTGCCGCCGTTGAACGTGTCATCCCGGGCCGAGCCGGGATGGTTGCGCTGAGCTTCCTGCTGCTGGAAGTGCTGCGCGGCATGCAGAACGCGCAGAGCAATGCGCTCGTGGCTGGGCTCATCATCCTCGCGTACGTCGCACTCGAACGCACCAATGCGTGGCGCGCGGCCGCCGCCGTGATGCTCGGTGCCTGCGTCAAGATCTTTCCGCTCGCCGCGCTGGCATTCGCAATTCCGCGCAGGATGGTGGTGCGTACCGGGGTGTGGGCCGCGGCGATCGGCGCGTCGCTCGTTGCCCTTCCGCTCCTTGTGACGCCAGTGGCGACCCTGGTTGCGCAGTACACTTCGTGGCGCGGCGTGGAATCGAGCGACGCGCAACAGCGCTGGTTTTCCGTGATGGAGCTGGTGCACCGCTGGTCTGGCGTGGCGTGGCCCAACTGGCCCCTGCAACTCGCCGGCACGCTGGCGCTCCTCACGCCGCTGGCCGTGAGGCGCGACCGCTGGGACGATCCGCGATTCCGCGCGCTGTTCCTCTGCTCCGTGCTGTTGTATGTGGTGCTGTTCAACCACCAGGCCGAGCGAGCCAGCTACCTCATCGCATTCACGGGCGCCACGATGTGGTACGTGACGTCGGACAGGGACCGCTGGGAGACGTGGCTCTACGCACTCGCGTTCGTGACGATCCCACTCATGTCGACGCTCATTCCCGGCCACTTCTTCCGCGGGCGAACAGCCACGCTGTATCGCCTTGCTGCGCCGTCGCTGGTCATCTGGATCGCAATCCAGTGGAAGCTGTTTCGCCCGGGCCAATGGCAGTATGAACAGCAGTTACGAGTCACCAGTGCAACAGTTACCGGTGAGTAGGTAGTTGCCGCATATGGAGCATGGCAGCGTGAACCGGTAGCTGCTATTCGCTGGCGACTGGTAACTCGTAACTCCCGCGAAAGTCGTTCATCGGCAGTCAAGAGTTACCAGTTCATCTGCACTCGCAGAATCCAGATCGTCCTCTCTCGTGCAGTCCTCTGCGACCTCTGTGGTTCAAGCTTTTGCAGTGCGCAGTCAAGCCGTTACCGTAGCCGTCAACTCGATCTGCACATTGCCCTTCAGGGCTGACGACACCGGGCACCCCTCCTTCGTGGCCGCCGCAATCGCCTGGAACTTCGCGTCGTCGATGCCCGGCACCACGGCGTTCACCACGAGCTTCATGGTGGTGATCTTGAAGCCCTCACCCACCTTCTCCACTGTGCATGCCGCCTGGGTGTCCACGCTTGTCGGCGTAAACCCGGCCTGCTCCAGACCCACACTCAGCGCCATGCTGTAGCAGGCGGCCTCTGCGGCGGCCAGCAATTCCTCCGGATTGGATCCCGAGCCGTTCTCGAACCGCGATCCGAAACTGTAGCTTCCACCCAGTCCGGTCTGTCCCTTGAACGATCCGGACCCACTCTTCAGCCCGCCCTTCCACTGCGCGGATGCATTTCTCGTCGGCATTGTGTTTGACTCTCAAGGTGAGGTGAGACCACGCGCGCGCGGGCGCGCGCTTGACGCGTGGTGACCCGTACGCTTTATCTCCAGCCATGACGGAACCGGCCGAGTCGCCGCTCCCGCCGTCGGTGGCGCGAGTGCTGCGCACGTTTCGCGCCCTCGGGCGCGAGGAAAAAATGCAGGCGCTGCTCCATTACGCCAGACAGCTCGAACCGCTGCCCGAGCGCTTTCAACTGCTCGACCGGGCGGAGTTCACCGTTCCAGAATGCCAGACCCGCGTCGATTTGTTCCCGGAGGTGCGCGATGGCAACCTGTACTTCCATGTCGACCTCAACGCGCGGCAATCCCCCACCATCGCCGCGTTCCTCGCCATCCTCTTCTCCGCGGTCAACGGCCATCCCCCCGAG
>JAYVNZ010000306.1:0-4677 GCA_043758185.1 Gemmatimonadaceae bacterium
CAGGGGGATCACGCCGACAGATGCCTGCGGTCATGTGGGCGGTACGAGGGGTCAGGGCTACGGCATCGTCACCTCGTGGCCATGGATGAGCGGTTTGTGCCGGTGCCCGTGAGTGCGCGACTCCTCAGGTCCGTCGGCGGGCGGGTCTTCGGTCGCGTCTGCATGCTGGTGATGCTCGTCATGAACGTGCTGATGTTCGTGCTCCATCGGCGCATGCGCGTGCTCGTGCTCGTGCCGTTCACTCACGTGAAGCCAGACGCCGACCGCCATGCATGCGCCGCCGAGCACGAGCGACAGCGAGACCGCATCATGCCATAGGACGAGCGACAGCAGGGCACCGACGAACGGAGCCGTCGAGAAATAGGCACCGGCACGCGCGGTGCCCAGCGCTCGCAGCGCGAGCACGAAAGGCACCAGACTCACGCCGTAGCTGACGAAGCCGAGGCCCATCGACGCGACACCGCGCCACGGGCTCCGCCGACGCGCTCGATGCCCGCGACTCTATGGCGGCGCACACTTGTCAGTGTGGCATGGTTGTCGGCATCAGGGCTTCGCCTTCAACCGCTGCGCACTCATTTTGTCGAGCGCAGCGCGCAAGCCACCAGCGAGTGTTACCGCGTCGTCGTTCGCCCAGAAGTGCATGAAAAAGAGCCGCGGCCTTTCGGTGAGCATGTGGCTGTGCAGCGCGTTCACCTGGATGTCGTGTTCGCGTAGTGCGCGGATGACCGGGTTTACCTCCTTGGCGGTCATCACGAAGTCCCCTGTGATGGCAGCCCTGCCGCCGCCGGTCGGTTGGAAGTTGATCGCCGTGGCGACCCCCATCGAGGGCGGCACCTCCATGCCGTGGTCGGTCACACGTTCAGCCCGCGGCACACTCACCTGGTACACACCGCCGTTGACCTTGCCCGCGGCGCCGAGCGCCCGGGCAAGTGCTGCCGTGTCGAGATCGATGGCCGCTGTGGGCGATGCAGGCGCGGGACTTGGGTTCATCGCCCCGGCGGCGGGCGCCGGCGGCACGGGCGTCTGACTCTCGCCAAGCGCGGTGCGAATGTCAGCGGCGATCTTCGCCGCGTCGCCGTGCGCCATGATGTGCATGTACATCACGCGCGGCGACTCGTGCAGCACGTGATTGTGGAGTGCTGTCTGCTGAACGCCGCTCCGCTGCAGCGCGAGCATCACGGGTCCGACCTCATCTTCCGTGAGCACGAGGTCGCCCATGACCATGGTCGAGGCGTTCGCACGACCTCCCATTCGCTTGAAAGCGACCCAGGACCCGAGCGCGAGGGCCGGCTTGAGGGTAACACCGTCTACCGTGATATGCAGATCGCTTCGCGGGAAACCGAACTTGAGCACGTCGCCTGGTTGCATGACGCCCTTGCCGCCAAGCGCCATTTGGGTGGTAGCCCATTCGGGGCCACCGCGCTCGGAGGCTATTGCCGCGGGCCTATTCTGCTGGGCTCCCACGACAGGGACTAGCGCGAGCGCCGCGATTGCCAGGACCGCGCGCCGTAGACGGTCTGCACAAAAGTGGTCGAACGAGGTAGGGATCCTCTGGTTGCTGTCCTGGGACCGATTGGCCGTGTTGTGCATCAACCCTCCACTCCGTGGGTCTGAAGTTTACGTATCACAGCTCGAAGCGAGCGCGTCGCCTTGGCCACCGCCGCGCTCTGCGCTGGTGCCGCTGCGAGGGCATCCCCGTTGGCGATCGGCTCCGTTTTCGTCATGCGCCCAGTGCGAGGATCGATGAGGACTTCATAGAAAATGCGACGCAGCGCAGTCGTGATAACGTTACTGCTCAACTGCAAGAATGATGTCGATCCGCCTTTCCAGCAGAATTGCCTCGGAGCGCAGGTCCGTGTGCTCGTCGAATTCTTGCACGACTCACATGCACGCACTGCGCCGGGTGACATGATGTCGGGAACCGGAGCCCCGGGGCGTTTGGACACCCAGCCTCGGCGCACTCGCGCTGTACTTTCTCGCGCTCGGCGCATGGGGATTCGGTGGCGCCGTGCTACTCGTCGTGCGCCAACTGCGCCGCAAGTTCCAGGAAGCGCGCGGTGGGTTCATTCTCGCCGACTACCCTACACCGAGAGGTCACCTGAACCGATCGGCATTGAGATACAACAACTCCGCCCCGTGCGCACCAACGGACAGTGAAGTCACATGCGCATGATCGAGGCGAAACTGGAACGTCGTTCGCACGGCCAGTTTCAGCCAGTGTGACAGCAGCGCACGGATGCTGCCCGCATGCGCCACGACGACGAGATCTCCGCTCCGTCCGTCCTGCGAAGCGACCCACGCCTCGACGCGTGCGAGCAGGTCTGGATACCCCTCTCCTCCAGGAGTGCGGCACTCCGTCCACGCTGCCATGAATGCCTCGCACCGCGCGGTATCCTCACGCTGGATGTCGTCCCACCGTCGCCCGTCCCACTCGCCAAAGTGCATCTCACGCAAACGCGGCTCGAGTACAATGTCATCACTCGCCACGCCCATGCCCGCGGCGACGAGGTCCGCCGTGGCTCGCGCACGGAGGAGTGGACTGGTGACCACCGTGGCTCGCGGCATGTCGTGCGCCGTTGCGCCGAGTGCGCGGCTCGCCTCGATGCCTGCGAGAGAGAGCGGAAGATCGGTATGGCCAATCGCGCGGCCGGCTGCTCCCTCTGCTTCTCCGTGTCGCACCAGGTAGACCTGTGCGTTGCGCGTCGTCACCGAAGGAGGCGCATGCCGGAGATGATACCAAAGTGCTGCGCTAGCGCCGCACCATGAGCGGCGAGCACGAGATAGCAGGCCAGCTCCACCATCTGGTTGGCGGCACCCAGGCAATCGCCTGTTATGCCGCCGATTCGCCGCCGGAAGTACTGTCCGCCGAGGGCCGTGACGAGGATCGCGGCGCCGAATACTGGCAGCGCCGCCACGTCCACGACCGCGAGCACGATGCCGAGCGCGAGAGCAGTGCCGATGGCAAGCCGCGCGGACGTGACACTCGACGCAAAGGGCCGGCCCTTTGACGCGGTCTCGCGGACGTACGGGTACGCGAAGATGAGTGGAAGGCTCGACCAGCGCGCCATCACGTGCCCTACGAGCAGGGCGCGCGCGGCGGCACCCGTACCCCCGGCGTCGGCGATGGCCACCAGCGCGACGATGCGCGCCACGATCCCGAGCGTGACGCCCACAGCGCCGTACGAGCCGACGCGGCTGTCCTTCATGATGGCGAGCACCTGATCGCGCTCCCAACCGCCGCCGAATCCGTCGCAGGCGTCCGCGAGGGCGTCCTCGTGAAAGGCGCCGGTGACCCAGACGATAACTGCCACCGCGAGTGTTACCGCAACCATCGTTGGCCACAGCAGCGCGGCCGCACGAAAGACCGCCGCACCGAGAAGGCCCACGATCAACCCGACGACGGGAAAGAAGGTGGTGGAACGCGCCAGCAGATCGGGATCATGGCCCACCCAGCGCGGGACGGGAATGCGCGTGAGGAACATGATCGCGGCGAACGCAGCCCGAATCACACGAGGCACTCGGCCAGGCGTCTGCTCCGACGCGTGCTCGGCCGGGAGTCCGACATCCTGCGGCGTCATGCGCGGCGCACGAGCGGCACCTCGATTCCCGCCACCATCAGCAGCACGGTGTCCGCCTCCGCGGCCACCACCTGATTCACCCGGCCGAGCGCGTCCCGGTACGCACGACCGAGCGGTGTCGGTGGGACCACACCAAGTCCCACCTCGTTGCTCACCAGTACGCAGTGTGCTCCGCTCGACCGCAGGGTGTCGAGCAGTTGCGTGGCGCGCGTCGCGAACACGTCTTCGCCCGGAGGCGGATCGCTGGAGAGCAGCACGTTGCTCACCCACAGCGTGAGGCAGTCGAAGAGAATCACGTCGTAGCGCCCTGCCCGCGCCGCGATCGCGCCAGCCAGGTCGAGCGGCTCTTCGAGTGTTTCCCATGAGACAGGCCGTTCCGCGCGGTGACGCAGGGCGCGCGCGCGCATGTCGTCGTCGTGAAGTTCGGCGGTGGCCACAAAGAGCACGCGCGAACCATGCAGCGAGGCCAGTTCTCCGGCCAGACGCACGGCTCGCGCGCTCTTGCCGGAGCGGACGCCGCCCAGAAGCAGTGTGATCGTCACGACAGTCCCATCGCGCGCCGCAGCGGATCCATCTGCACATGGGCCCGGATCAGTGACGCGATGGCGTCGAATGGATCGGGGCGTGCGACGGCGGCGGGCAGTACGACACCACGCCGCTCAGCCAGCGCGTGCAACACGGCTCGGCGGAACGTTGCGCCTTCGAACAGTCCGTGGAGATAGGTGCCCATGGTGAGCCCGGTGTCGTCCACTGCGCCATCACCGTGGGCCGCGCGTGCATCCGACTCCAGGATATGCAGGGCGGGCCGTGCCGCAGGCGTCGACCGGCCCATATGGATTTCGTATCCGTCGAGGGTCATGCCGGGCGGGATGCCCAGCCATGCTCCCGCACTGGTGAGCGCACGCGCGGACTCCGTGACCTTCTGCGCTTCGAAAACTGTGTCCACATCGAGCAGCGCGAGGCCCGGCATCTCACCCTGCGCGGATTCCACGCCCGCCGGATCACGCACTGTGCGGCCGAGCATCTGGAAGCCGCCGCAGATGCCGAGAACCGGGCGGCGTGCAATGCGGTGCGCGGCGATGGCGCGATCGAGCCCACG
>JAYVNZ010000307.1:0-2268 GCA_043758185.1 Gemmatimonadaceae bacterium
CTTCGCCTGTTGCGACAGCTTGCGCACATTCTCCGTCATCGCGGCGGACCGCGCACCCTCGAGCCCACGTGACGCCCGGCTGAGCTGCTCGAGCGCCGCGTTGCCCTGCGCCGACGAGCCAGTCGCTGCACGCTTCATGGCGTCGGCCGCCTGCTGCATCTGCTGCGCGGCATCGCTCAACTCCTGCGACTTCTGCTCCCGAGCGAGCCGCTCGAGCTTCCGTGCCTCCTCCTCCGCCTGCTTCGCCAGGTCGCGTTGCGACCCACCGCCACCGCCGCCACCACCACCGGCCTGCTGGCGACCGAGCTTCTCGCCCAGCGCTTGGGCCAGTTTCTGCACGCGCTCGTTTTCCTGCTGTTGACGCGCGGCAAGCTGCTTCAGCCGCTCAAGCGTGGCGTCCACTTCGCGCGTCGCCTGCTGCTGGGATTCCTGCTGCACGGCCTCGTACTGGTTGTGCAGCTTGTCGGTCTGCAGTTCGAAGAGGTCGGCCAGCTCTTCCGCCTTCTTTGCGCTCCCACCGCCGCCACCACCACCGCCACCGCCCATCTCCACCTGCACGTTGCGGTACAGCTCCTCCGCACGCTGCAGTCGGGTCAACGCCTGTTGCTCCAGGGGAAGCGCTTCCTTGCCTTGCGACCTGACCAGCTTCTCCTCGGCGGATTGAAGCCCCTTCGCGCCTTCCTCGAGTTCACGCTGGATCAGCGCAAACGTCGTGTCCCTGCGCGCCGCTCCGCGCTCGGCAATGCGACGAGCAAGTGCGGCGACTTCCTCGCGCAGCCTTCCCTCCGCGATGTTCAGCGTGGCGATGTCTTCGCGGTGGACACGCGGTGGCGTGGTGGTGCTGTCTCGAATCCAGTTGAACGTGCCGGCAACGATCTCCCGTTGACGCGCCACGAAGCCGTCGGGCTTGTCACCGCCGGCGCCACCGCCACCGCCGCCCTGCTGGTCGGATTGGCGATAGTTCTTGCCGAAGGGCCGCACCTCCAGGAAGTAGACGTCGCTCACGCCTTCGTGCCCCGCGCCGTCGCGGGCGACGGCGTGATAGGTGATGAGGTCGCCGGGCACCAGCTTGAGCTCCTCGAGGAAGAACGTGTGCGTCGCGCGCGCGTCGATTGGATGCCGACGCCCACTGTCGGACAGCGCAAGCACGTGCTCATCGCCGCCGTTGACGCGATATCGCAAAGCAAGCGCTTCCACCCCGTAGTCGTCCGTCGCCGACACCGCGACAGTGACTTCCTCGATGTTGGTGACCTTGGTATCGCGGCCGGGCTCGGTGATCTTCACGGTGGGAGGGCGGTCTGGCAACGCCTCCACCGCATACTGCACGGAGCCTGGAACGCTCACGCCATCGGGCGCAACGAGATCCACGCGATAGAAGCCCGTGGTCTTCACTGGAAAGGAGGCAGACAGCAGGCCATCCGCGCCAACGGCGAGGGCGATCCTGCTCCCGTTGTCGAACGCAAGGACTCCGCTGCGTACCGGCTTCGTGATCGTCGCGTGTATCGTGACAACGGTGCCGACGACAGCGGCGACGTCGCCTCCTGCCTTGATGTGTTCCGCCGCGAGGCCGGTGTAGGCGGGATAGCGGAGGTCGATCGCGAGAGTGCTGAGTGCCGGGAGGTCGGTGACCCGCAGCAGATATGTCGGCGAACGAATGCCGTTGGCGTCCACGAAATATTCCGTGGCGTGCGTGAGGTCGAACACGCGTGACGTGAAATTCCCAGCCACCGAGTCGCGCCCCATTGGCACTCGCACCCACTCGGCTGACGAGTCAGAACGGAATACGAGCTCCGCCCCATCCGCTGCAAACCCGTCCAGCCTGGCCCTCACGTCCACCGCGGCGCCGCGCGGGATCGCCGCATTGCCCGGCAGCACACGCACGGCGAGCGTCGGCGTCGCCGCCTCCGCCACCGACCACGGCGCGAAGATCTGCCGCGCCGTGTGGCGCAGCTGGCGGGGCCCGATCGTCACCATGAGAATCACGGCGAGGGCAATCACGCCAAGCGACCGCATGGCGCGCTGCACACGCGGCCGCTCCAGCTCGCGGTTACGCTGCAGCGGCGTCATCACGGCAAGTGTGCGCTCCATCAACCGCGCAGTCAGCGACGGCGAGGCGCGCTCGGCAACAGGAGCATGCAGCTCATGCACGGCGGACAGCAGGGACTGTCGCAGTGCCGGGGCCCGCTCCTCCACGTACAGTGCGAATCGCTCATCGCTCGTGCGCCTCACGAGCGGGCGTACCATGTACCGCACCACGACGGCAAGAAC
>JAYVNZ010000308.1:0-8502 GCA_043758185.1 Gemmatimonadaceae bacterium
GCGCTGGATCATCGCGCGCACGCATCGGATGGTGTATGGCGATCCATCGTGTATCACGCGACGCGACGAAGACGAGTACTGGGCGCCGTCCCAATATCCTGCGTATGCCCGCGCCATGCGTCGCCTGGTGCACGAGTTTCGCTGGAGCCGGCCGCCGGCACCAGACATGGCGCGCCGGATGAGCGCACTCGATCGCGCTGTGCTCGTGGTGCTGGGAACAAGGGATGCGCTGGTGCGGGGAGCACCAAAATACGTGGCGGAGTTACGCAACCGCGGTGCCCAGTTGCAGGTGCACCTGGTGGAGAACGGCGGTCACGCCGTGAACGAGGAGCGAGCGACCGAGGTAGTGGGATTGGTGCTTGACTACCTGGGATAGGCGCCCTTCGCCATACACCGAACGAGATGGACCAGGTACCGCCATCGAAGCGCCAGCTACCTGCCAGCCCCCCCTTGTGCTTAACTTAGTGCGACATCCTACGCGATCCTTCCGCGATCGCTCCTTATCAACCGCATCGGTTGATCGCGGCCACGCCGCGGGAGTCCGATGCATGCGCCGGTCCCGGAATTCCCGGGATCGCGGCCCCGGCGCGACGCATCAGGACGCATGACCAACAAACAGCAGTCCGACCCGACCCCCACGCCGGCCATCGTGCCGGACGCGGAGCGCTCGATTTCGTTCGCCGACTTGAAGCTGCATCCCAGCATCCTCGACGCCATTCGCGACGCAGGCTACTCGGCGCCCACTCCCATCCAGCGCGACGCGATTCCCCTTGCGCTGAACGGGCGTGACATCATGGGGCTGGCGCAGACCGGCACCGGCAAGACGGCCGCCTTCACCCTGCCCATCATCGAGCGGCTGATTGACGGGCCCCGGCGTACTCGGGCACTGATCCTTACGCCGACGCGTGAACTCTGCGTGCAGGTGGAGGAGAGCTTCCGGAAATACGCGCGTCATGGGGAGATTTCCGTGATCGCGGTCTACGGTGGCGTGCCGCTGGATCCCCAGGAGAAGCGACTGCGCGAGGGAGTGGACGTCGTCGTGGCGACGCCGGGCCGGCTGATCGACCATCTGGATCGCCAGAACGTGGTGTTCGATGATCTCGAGGTCCTCGTGCTCGACGAGGCGGACCGCATGCTCGACATGGGTTTTGCGCCGCAAATCAACCGTATCGTCGACCAGGTGCCTGCCTACCGCCAGACGCTTCTGTTCAGCGCGACGATGCCGCCCGAAGTCGAAGCGCTTGCGCGGAAATACCTGCGCAAGCCGATCGTGGTGCAGGTGGGAGTCCGGTCCGCGGCCGCGAGCACCGTGACGCACGCCGTGTATCCCGTCCCGCGCGAAAAGAAGAATGCGCTCCTCGTGGAGTTGCTCACCGGCAGCGTGCACGACTCGGTGCTGATCTTTTCGCGCACCAAGCATGGTGCGGACCGCATCGTGCGGGACCTGGAAAAGGCGGGCGTGACGGCCACCGCGATGCACGCGGACAAGTCGCAGTCACAGCGCACGAAGGCACTGCAGGAGTTCAAGGACGGCAAGATCAGCGTGCTTGTGGCGACGGACATCGCGCAGCGTGGTCTCGACATTTCCGGCATCACGCACGTGATCAATTACGACGTGCCGCAGCAGGCCGAGGATTACGTGCACCGGATCGGGAGGACGGGGCGTGCGGCGAAGGAAGGCGATGCGTACACCTTCATGTCGCCGGACGAGATCGGGATGGTGCGCACGATCGAGCGGATGATCGGCAAGCCCATTCCGCGCATTTCGGTCCCCGGTTTCGACTTCGGTACCGTGGCTGCGGACTAGCGGGCAACACCCGTCAGTATCTCACGCGTCCGAGCCTGGACACCACGAGCGTGTCGGCAGCGTTTCCGCGCCTGGCAACGAGGGTGAGATTGGCTGCGCCGAAGCCGAGCCCGCGCAGGTCGAAGTTGATGGAGTCTCGCGTGGTTGTGAGCACCACGCCGTGAATGGAGCCGAGTGCCAGGCGGCGCAGGGTGGCGGTGCGCGTCAGTACTTCGAGGGTTGCGGTTGCCGTGTCGACGCGCACGCTCACCAGCGTATGGAGTGCGATGGCCTCGTCCCGCGCGCGGGCCATGAGCACTCCGGCAGACCGAATGGCGTCGCGGGTCGCGATATGATCCAGGCTGGCATGGACGGCGTACACTCCAGCAATGGTCACGCACGCCACGATCGCCATGGTGAGCACGAGCTCGATGAGGGTGACGCCGTGGCGGCGTGACGTGGATGGCCGTGTCATGCTGTCATGATCAGGGCGCACGTTGCTGGTCGCGACACCCAATCACTGCATGATGTGGCATGCCACCGCGGGCGGTCGCTGGACCGCGCTGCCAGGCCAGCACATCTTTGATCCGACCGACGACAGTTCGCACCAACCCAGGCGTGTGCCATGTTGCCCAGACCTTTACCGTCACTCGCAGTCGTCGTAGCGCTCATTGCGCTTGCCTCGTGCCGCAATCCCGCTGCGGACGCGAACATGGCCGAGCAGATGCGCCAGGTTGGCGACGAGCTCAATGCCACGCGCCAGGAAGCCGCCGTCATGCATGAGCAGATCGATTCGCTGCGCGTCACCGTAGCGCGCCAGGATACCCTGCTCCGGCAGCTTGCGGGGATGGCCAATGTGGCGGTGCCGCCTCGGTAGCCGGCCTCCTTCCCGAACAGCCGCCCTGCGTTGTCATCCTGCGCGTCGGCAAGATCTGCCAACGCTGGGCCAATTCGCTATATTTTCACCACACACCATATGTCGAGCGCGATGAAAATCTCCATCGAGTACTGCACCGTTTGAAACTACGAATCCCGGGCCACCAGTCTGGCGGCCGAGATCGCGGCGCATTTTCCGGAGGCGGAGCTGTCGATGCGTCCGAGTTCCGGTGGACGATTCGAAGTGATTCGCGATGGAGTTCCCGTCTACGAGAAGTCGAAGGTGGGCCGTCACGCGGCACGGGGCGAGATCCTCGCACTCCTGCGTCGCACGGCCTGAGCGTCGTCCCATGCTGACGGCTGCCGGGCTGGCACGTTGTCAGGGCGCGCTTCCCCAGCGTGCGTCACTCTTCTTCACCCGATCCCGCAACTGACCTCGATGCGCATTGCCCTCTCGACGGGTGGCGGCGACGCCCCCGGCCTCAACGCGGTCATCCGCGCCGCCGTGCTGACCGCGATCAACCGGGGGTGGGAGGTGGTCGGCATCAAGCGCGGCTACGCGGGCCTGCTTGGCGAAGACGAAGTGGTGTCCCTCACCAAGGAGTCGGTGCGCGGCATCGGTCACCTGGGCGGTACCATCCTGCGTGCAACGAACCGAGGCAACCCGTTCTGCTATCCCCGCAAGCAGCCCGACGGCAGCTACATCCCCGAGGATCGTTCCGACGAGTTGCTTGCGAACGCAAAGCGCATGGGCATCGATGCCGTGATCTCGATTGGCGGTGACGGGTCGCTGGACATCGCGCTGCAGTTGTGCCGCAAGGGCATGAAGATCATCGGCGTGCCCAAGACCATCGACAACGACGTGAGCGGCACGATCACGACGTTCGGGTTCGACACCGCGGTGAACACGGCGATCGAGGCGATCGACAAGTTGCATACCACGGCCGAGAGCCACGACCGTGTGCTGGTGATGGAGGTCATGGGGCGCGACGCGGGCTTCATCGCGCTGCACTCCGGCGTGGCAGGCACCGCCGACGTGATCCTCATCCCCGAGATTCCGTACGACATCGGGAAGGTGTGCGAGAAGATCGTTGCGCGCGACGCGGCTGGGCGCCATTTCTCCATCGTGGTAGTTGCGGAGGGCGCATTTCCGGTGGGCGGCGAGTCGCACCAGCTGGGAGAGTCGCTGCCCGGCCAGGCACGCAGGGTGGGTGGAATGGCTGATCTCATCGCGCGCGAAATCCAGGTGATCACCGGTAAGGAGACCCGGTCGCTGGTACTCGGGCACCTGCAGCGAGGCGGCATGCCCACCGGATACGACCGCCTGCTCGCGACGCGATTTGGTGGTGCGGCGGTGCGCGCGGTGGCGGACGAGAAGTGGGGTCACATGGTCGCGTTGCAGACCCCCCACATCGTCACGGTGCCCATCGAGGAGTGTCTGCAGGAGACGAAGCGCGTTGACGTCACCCATGACCTGGTTCAGACAGCGCGGGCATCGGGGATCAGCTTCGGCGATTAGGTGTATGGCAGGGTGAGCCACGCGGACGCAGGGGACGCTGGAGTCTCGCGGCACGGACACACGCCTCATCCCGGACGTTTTTCTTGCCACCACAGCGGCGCTGCAACTCATTGTGCCTGATGCACTTCGACATTTTGTCGGGCATTGTGGAGCAAGCGGCACCGGCCCTGCCTTCATTACGAGTGACGCGCCACCTGTGCGCGACACCGGAGGGAATTGCATGACAAATCGATTTCTCGTTTACGCGATGGCGCTGTGCGCAGGATGCGCTGGAGTATCCCACGCGCAGCAGGCTCAACTGGAGCCTGGCGATTCCGTGCCGAAGGGCTTTCGTCCGCCGCCGGGCATGTGCCGGATCTGGCTGGACAAGGTGCCGGCCCGGCAACAGCCAGCGCCCACGGACTGCCGTACCGCGGTCCACGACAAGCCGACCAACGGAAAGGTTATCTTTGGTGATGACTACGTGGAGAAAGGCAGGAGAGGCGACGACAGGGATGTGCCCCTCGTCCGGAAATTCGGAGAGGACAAGAAGAAGCCCTGACGTGGCGACATGCGAGAAGTAAGGGACCAGTACCTGCCCCCTGACCGCGAGGCGTTCGTGGGGGCCGAGCCGACAAGCGGCCGCGTCATCGTCATTGCCCCCACGCGCGCCGCATGCGAGACCATCGAGCTCGCCGTCGGACTCCACATCGAGACGTACCTGGAGAAGCATTTCGGGCCGCGTGTACGCGGGCTGGCCCGTGCGCGCCAGGGATTCGGCATCGTGGCCGGCACGGGATCCGGGAAGACGCTCGCCATCCGTCCCATTGCAGAAGAGTTGCTCGGCACGACGGAGCTTCGCGTGGGCGTGATCAACCGCGAACGCGAAGCGACGCCCGAGACGCCCACGTGGAATGTGATCATCGTGACCACGGGCATCGCGCGGCGCTGGTTCCAGGATGGCGACATCCTTCCCGGTGATACGCTCATCGTGGACGAGATTCACCAGACGTCTGCGGAGCTGGAGCTCTGCCTCGCACTGGGAAAGCGCGTCGGCTGTCGCTTCATCTGGCTGTCCGCAACGGTGGATCCCACCTTCTATCGGCGGTACCTCGAGAGTGCCGACGTGCTGGAGGTTTACGCCTTCGATCCCGAGAAGGCGGCGAAAGTGGAGGTCGTGCGCAAGGACGTCGTCAGCTTTCTCGACGACAAGTTCCTGCAACGGGTCTACAAGGACAGGCGCGGCGTCGCAATCTTCGTCCCCACCCGCAAGGGCGTGGAGCAGGCGGCGGAGAACGTGCGCATGCGCGCGCCGAGGATCAACACGGCGCACTACCACGGTGGCGAGCCCATTCGGGTGCTGCGCCCGTTCCTCGAAGGTGAGGAAAAAAAGCCGTATTTCCTCGCGATGACGGCGGCAGGACAAAGTGCGCTGAACGTGCAGGGGCTGGATACCGTCGTGATCGACGATACCCGCTTCACGTCCATCGTGGAACGCGGCAGGAACGTGCTCACCAAGTTGCACCTCGGCGCGAACGAGATCCTCCAGATGGCTGGCCGGGTCCATGGCAGGGTGGCGGGCGGTCGCGTGTTCATCCTGAGCGACCGCGACATCGACTTCGCGTCCCTGAAGCCGACGGCGCCGGAATTCCAGCTGGCCGGCGACTCGGAGCGCGTCGCAATCACCTGCGCCGATCTCGGCGTGGCGGCGGACGAGCTGGAGTTACCGGTACCGCTCGACCGCATCGCATATCGTCGCGCGACCGAGTTTCTCGAGGGACGCGGCATCATCGAGAAGGGCCGGCTCACGCGATACGGGCGCGCGGTCGAGGCAATGCCGGTGGAACGCGAGTGGGCCGAGCTGCTGGTGAACGCGGACGACGCGATGGTGCCATACCTCTCGGTGATGAGCGGCATCGAGTCGTTGCACCGGATGACGCGCGAGGAGCGAGACCTGGATGGATTGGTGCTCCAGGGCAGCGACCATCTCACGGCGTACAACGTGTATGCCGAGGCGTATCGCGTGGCCGGCTATGTGGGTGAGGTATACGGACTGCCGCGGCACCTCTTCGAGGAGGAGGCCATGGGCGAGTGGGCCGAGCGCCGCGGTGTGCTCGTGAAGTCCATCGAGGATGCGGCGCTGGGTATGGCGAGCGTGTATCGCGGGCTGGGGATGCCCATTCCGGCCGAGATGCCGATGGCGCATGAGGGTACGCGGCGACAGTTCGCGGCGCTGCTTGCCGAGTACATGCCGTTCGACCTCGTGATTGACGAGCAGACGTCGTGGGGCGAGGAAGCGCGCGTGAGCAAGTCGAGCGTGTGCGGAAGCTGGGGTGCGATCGCTGGCGAACTCCGTTACTTCGCGGACAAGTTCGGCAATCCACGCGCCTCCATCGAGGGCACGCAGATCCCGATGGATGTCCTCCGGCAGTTTGCCACCGGGGACGACGCCACGCTGGTTTACGATGCCGAGCGCAAGAAGGCGCCACTCGTGCTGCGTCGCCGCCTCGAGTACTTCGGCTTCGAGCTGGAGCGCGAAGTGGAGGCGGTCGAGGAATTTCCTGCCGGTCGAGAGGGTGAAGCGCGGAAGGTGCTCGCGGATGCGCTGGCGCGAGGGGAGGCGCGGCACTTTGCGGTGAAGGACAATCTCGGCATCATCGACGCGGTGCGACTGGCGTGGCGCAAATCCGGCGGGACGCTCCCGCGGCTCGGTCAGGCGGAGCTGGCCTCGCTGTACGAGCGGCGGCTGGCCGGAGTGCACTCCCTCACGGAGTTCAAGCAGGCCGACCTCGCCCTTGCTCCGGATCTCGAGGGGCTGAGTCCGCGCGCTGCGCGCGCGGCGTTCGATGCGCTGCCATCGCGCGTGAGCGTGCGCGACCGCGACGTGGAGATCGATTACGACGTGGAAGAGGTGAATGGCGCGCCAACTGGCGTGGCGCGGCTGCAGTTGCCGGAGAAGGTTGCGCGGACGTTGAGCGCCGGCGAGGTGCCCGTGCTGGACAGGCCGGTGCGGTTCGTCGTGTATCGGGGACAACGGGGCCAGGTGCGGGCGCGTACGCTGGAGGAGCTGCAGCAGTTGCTCGATGCGCCGTGGACGGATGAGGAGGTGGCGCGTTTCAACCGCAAGCGTGACGAGCAACGCGAGGCGGCAAATGCGCAACGTCGCGACCGGCTCGGAAATGGTGCCAGGAAGGCGTTGCGAGACGGGAGGGGCACGGCGGGACGTCCGGGCAAGCGGGAGCGCGAGGACCGTGGCGGCCGCGGTGGCGATCGTCCCGCGCCGTCCGGAGGGCGCGGCGGACCCCGTCGCGGTGGGCCGAGTGGGCGCAGTGGTGGCAAGCCCGGTGGCGGCAAGCCGGGCGGCGGCCGCTCGCGGTAGCGAGCGGCGCTCGTGTTCACCTGCCCGCAGTGCGCGAACGTGGTTGGACAGTATCCGGAATGCGGAAGTGGAGGCGCTACTCCGCAGCCACAGGGATTGAGGCGATCTCCTCCACGTACGTCTCTTCGCGCACGATGACGAACCCGCGCGCCAGGTAGTTCGGCAGGGCGGCCGTTCCGTCGAGCGTGCAGGTATGGAGCGTGACGCGGGAGGCATGCAGGGCGAACGCCTCCTCGACGGCTCGCGTGAGCAACCAGCCGCCGAGTCCGCGCCCGATGTACTCGTGCAGCAGCCCGAAGTACATGATCTCGACGCGTCCGTCCGGGTAGCGCTGCAATTCGAAGTATCCCGCCTCCTGGTGGTTGCTCCGGAGTACCCACACGTGCACGTGGGGTGATGCGAGATACGTGCAGAGTTCCTCCTCGCTCAGCAGGAGGCGATCCCGCCAATGCCACCTCGCCCCTACGGCGGAGTAGAGCGCACGGTAGCGAGCTGCGTTCAGTTGCTCTCGCATGAGCGTGACGCTGCCAGGGGGCGTCCTGCGCTCCGGCCGGAGCGCGGCGAGCTCGCCCATCTCGAGGTGTGTTCGGACGACGTCCACCAGTCTCGTGGAAAGTGTGGCCATGGGAGGAAGCTAATGGTCCGCACCCGGAGTCCACAGGAGTCCGGGAATCGGGCATTATGATGCGTAACTAGCTGTGTAAAAAGCAGTTACGACAGTGTATTGACTATAGGACTCATCAGTCCTATTTTTACGTGGTGACCACACTCCGCCGAACTGCCATTCTCGACGCCGCCGCCAGGCTCATCAACCAGCAGGGGTTCTCGCGGACCTCGGTCGATGAGCTCATCGAGGCGGCGGGGCTGAGTGGGAAGAGCCACTTCTATCACTACTTCAAGTCCAAGGACGCACTCGGCTACGAAGTGCTGGAGCGGCAGTTCTCGCGGTTTGCAGAGCGTGGC
>JAYVNZ010000309.1:0-10021 GCA_043758185.1 Gemmatimonadaceae bacterium
GCGGCACGGCGGAGCCGGCGGTTGCGCTCGAGGATGTCAGCGCTGTGCTCGGACAGCACCGCCCACCGCGCCACCATGTCGCGGAACAGGTCGAAATCACCCCAGTCCGGCTGGTGTTCGAGCCACTCGGTGGTGCTGATGGTCTGCAGCTCCACGAGCGTGCGCGTCAGCAACCAGGACGCGCCACCCAACGGGAACGCGCCCGTGGAGGACTGGAGCGCCGTCATGCCTCCGCGGCCGACATACCAGGAGTGACCCGCAGTGTGCCGCACCCACACGACAGTTCCCACTGCGCCAATCCGTCGGCCAGCCGCCAGCGACAGGGTGAGGCCCGGCGCAAGCAGGTCAGTGATCTGCGCATCCTCGAAACGCCCGACCGCCCCGCCCACTGCCTCGATCCAGGAATCGAGCAGGCCACCCACGAACGCACGCGCCTCGCCGGAAAGGCGCGCCGCCTGCCGGAGGTTGGTCAGGTCGATGTCCTCGACGACGCTGTCCGCCGTGGCGACAGCTACGAGCACCATGGTATCGGTGAGGTCCAACGGTATCGCGAACAACGCCATGCCTGCCGTGGCCGTGAACAACCACCGGCGCGCGCCCACGGCCTCGCCCTCCAGCGCACGGACAGCGAACACCTCGATGGTGCCTTCCGACACCAGCCACACACGCGTCATGTCCGTGACGACCAGTCGCTCGCTCGCCGCCAGCCGTCGTCGCGACGGCACGTCGCTGCTCGAGGCAGTGAACACGGATTCCCGCGCGCGCGTCGTCATGCGCGCGCCAGCCTGGCGTACGGGGCATCCTCCTCGAGCATGAGCGTGTCGTGCGTACCGCGCTGCACCACCTTGCCCTTGGCCAGCACGATGATCTCGTCGGCATCGCGGATGGTGCTGAGGCGGTGCGCGACGACGATGCACGTGCACCCCCGTCGGCGAAGGTGCTGCTCGATGCGCTGCTCCGTGAGCGGATCGAGCGCACTCGTCGCCTCATCGAGGATGAGGATGCGCGGCTCGTTCGCCAGCGCCCGCGCGATCTCGAGCCGCTGGCGCTGCCCACCGCTGAAGTTCGTGCCGCCTTCCTGGACGTGACTCTGGTAGCCACCCGGCCGCGCGGCAATTTCGTGGTGGATCATGGCGTCCTTGGCCGCATGGACCACCTCGGACTCCGGCACCGTGCGGTCCCACAGCGTGAGATTCTCGCGCACCGTGCCCTGGTACATGGCCACCTCCTGGTCCACCACGGACACGGACGACGTGAACATCGTGCGTGGCAGGGATCGCAGGGGCTGTCCATCGAACAGGATCTCTCCGGACCACGGGGGATACAATCCGGAGATGAGCTTGGCGATGGTCGACTTGCCGCTGCCCGACCCGCCCACGAGCGCGACGCGCGCCCCGGGCTTCAGGTGCAGGCTGAAATTCTCGATCAGTGGCGGCGCGAGCACGGAGTAGCCGAACGTCACGTTGCGCAGTTCCACCTCGCCACGCAGCCGCTGCCCCGCAAACGCCGAAACGACATCCTCCTCGTGCGCCAGTGACCAGCTGTCGGCCTGGTAGCGCAGCACGTCGTCGAGCCGCGCAAGGTTGCCGGCCATCGCCTGCGCGTCCGTGGCCAGCGTGGACAACGACAGCACGGGGGCAAGGAAACTGGCCATGAGCGATTGAAAGGCAACCAGCTCGCCCATCGTCATCGAGCCGTTCATCACCAGAGAGCCGCCCATGCAGAGGATGGTGATGAACGCCATCTGGTTGAGCAGCGAGGGTATGGCGCCGAGTGCAATGGTGGAGCGCTCGAGCCGCTGGGAGATGGTGATGGTCTTGGCCACGTACCCCGCCCACCGCGCGAACAGGTCGGTTTCCCCACCGGATGCCTTGAGCGTCTCGATGGTGGTGAGCCCACCCATGGCCACACCAGACACCTTGCCCTGCTCCTGGATGAGCCGCTTGCTGCCATCCGCCTGGATGCCACCTACATAGCGCGTCACGGCGATGATGAGCACCACCACGGCAATCCCGATGAGCGTGAGCGGAACAGAGTACGCGAACATGAGGAGCGCAAAGAACACGATCAGCACGCCGTTGATGGCCGCCGTCGCCAGCCGCCGCGAGATGAACAGTGCCACCTGGTCGTTCAACCCGATGCGGTTCGAGATGTCGCCGGCATACCGCTGCGCGAAGAACTCGATGGGCAGGTGCAGCACGTGCTCCAGGAATTCCGTCGTGGACGTGACGAGCACCTTCGTCTGGAGCTTGCGGATGTAGTGTTGCTGGAGCACCCCCAGGGCAAGCCGCATCGCCATCGTCATCGTCATCGCGATGAGCAGCGGCCGCAGCCAGCCATCCACATGCGCGATGAGGACGTTGTCCACGAAGATGCGGGAGAAGGTCGGGATCACGAGCCCGGGCACCACCATCGCAAGTCCGCAGAGCACCAGGAACGTCATCGCCGTCTCCGACCCGCCCAGCCGGCGCTGGAGCGCCTTGCGCACCGACGGCCGCTCACCGCCGCGCCTGAACGCGGGAGTCAACTCGAAGGTCAGCACCACACCGCTGAAGCTCGTGTCCACTTCGTCCCACGTCACGCGCCGCCGTCCGCTTGCCGGATCGTTGAGCCAGCAGCCCGCCGCGCCAACGCCCTCCAGCACCACGAAGTGGTTGAAGTTCCAGAAGAGAATGGCCGGCTCCTCCAGCAGCCAGAGGTCGTCGAGCTCCTTCTTCCATCCCTGTGCCTTCATGCCGAACTTCCGTGCGGCGGCCAGCACGTTCTTCGCCGTGCTGCCATCGCGGGAGACGCCGCACTCGATGCGGAGTCGTTCCAGCGGTACCACCAGCTTGTGGTAGGACAGGATCATCGCCAGCGACGCGGCTCCGCACTCCACCGCTTCCATCTGGAACACGGTGGGTGTGCGCGCGCGCCAGCCCTTGCGCCGCGGTCGCGCGGCAGCGACGGCGCTCGGCGCGCTAGAGGCCAAACGACGTCCGGAGCATGGGCACCACCAGGCTGATCGGGCGCCGCTCGTCCACCGTGATGCGCCCGCTCGCCAGCATGCCCGTCGTCACGGGCTGGTCCGGTCCCTTGCGCGTGGTCCACCGGAAGCCACTCACGGTGTTCGCCTTCTCGAGGCTGACTTCCACGAGGTACGTACCGCCGCGCGACATCAGGTTCTGCGACAGCGCATCATTGTGCAGCAGCCGCTGCAGCCGCTGCATGGTCACCGGCGTCTCGGACACCGTTTCCACCCTGCCGATCATGAAGCCGTCCTGCTGCCAGCTCACCGTTGACGGCACCACGCGCACCACCATGCCGCGCTTCGTCACGCGCCCTGTCGTGGGCACCACGAGCATCGCGCGCAGTGGACGACTCGCGAGCTCGATACTCACGACGGCCGAGCCCGGCCCGACAATCGAACCGGCATCGGTCTTCACCTCGAGCACGCGACCTGACTGCGAGCTTACGATCTTTTCCGCCTGGTCCAGGCGCCCCGACACGATCTCGAGGCGGCGGCGCGCGTCGGACAATTGGTCGTCCACCGTGCGCACGCTCGTCGTGGAGGCCTGCTCCGCGGCGAGCATGTCACCCTGCAGCTGATGCAGGGACGTGAGGTCCGTGTCGAATCGTCCCCGCGCAAAGTCGAGCTGTTGCCGCACCTGCTGCACCTGCTCGCCGGTCACGAGCCCGAGGCGCTGCGCTTCCTGCTGGTCTGCCAGGCGCGTGGTAAGCCACTGGATCTGGCTTCGCGTTGACGTGGTGTCCGTCTCCAGCGCGCGGCGACGCTGCTCCAGGGTGGCAAGGCGCGACTTCAACTCCGCCGTGCTGTAGCCGGCAGTCTGGCGCTTCCGATCCTGGAGGTCGGCAATGACCTGCCTGGCTTCGGTGATCTCCCGTACCAGTTCCGGCTGCGCCACGCGGCCAATGACTTCACCCGCGGTCACGCTTTGTCCTTCGGATACGCGCAACTCCATCACCTGGCCGCCGGCAATGGTCTGGATGTCGAACACGCCGCCTTCGCGCAGCAGGATGCCCGTGCCCTCGACCGTTGTGGGAACTCGGCCCACGAACGACCACACCAGCGCGGCCACGAGCAGCGCACTGAGTGCGGCAAGCGTCCACCAACCGCGAGGATCGGTGATTTCCATCAGCTGGTCGAGCTGCTCGGGGCTCGCGAGCCGAGCGAGTGCAGACTTGCGGAACAGCTCCTGTGCCATTCGTAGTCCCTCGTCGGACTTTGGGGAAGGTGCGCCTATTCTACCACCCAGCCGATGCACCGCAAGCACGCGAGGGCTTGCCGTGCCCACCGCGTTGGCCGCAGCTTGGCACGCATGACGCGACACACGACGCCCTCCGCCAGGCGGTCGACACTGGGCATGCTGGTCGCCCTGTGCAGCATCGTGCCTGCAGCACAGGGGCAGCAGCCGGTCCGGAACGACACGCTCGTCCTGTCACTGCCCGACCTTGTGGCGATCGCGCTTCGGCAGAACATCGACCTGCGGTCGGCTGCGCTCGGACCACAGTTCGCGACGGCCGATCTCCTCTCGGCGCGCGGCATCTTTGATCCGTCGCTCACCGTTGGCAGCGAGTTCGCGTCAAGGGCAAACGACGTGATGGGCGTGAGCCCACGCGCAACGCAGCAGTCCGCCGCAGGTACGGCGTTCCTCGGCACCACGCTGGCCACGGGCAGCGCGCTTGCCCTGTCGGTGCGACACACGAGGGTCTCGAGCGACCCGTTCCTGCTGACGCCCACACAGCCATTCGCGACCTCGAATGCGTCGGGCCTCAGCCTGTCGCTCGTGCAGCCACTGCTGCGAGGGCGTGGTCGTGCGGGCACCTATGGATACGTGGACGCCGCAACCATCTCGGTGGCGGCCGCCCGCAGCCGGTACGAACGCAGCGCCGACGCCACGGTGGCGGTGGTGGAACGTGGATACTGGGCGTTGCGCCAGGCGGAAGGCAACGAAACCGTGGTGCGACAGTCCGTTGCGGCGGCGCGCGCGATCCTGGATCGCAACGTTGCACTGCGCGCGCGCGACGTGAGCACAGCGCTCGACGTCCTCACGTCCGAGCGCGGGGTGGCCACGCGGGAGACGCAGCTGTTCGAGGCCACGCGCCTGCGGATCGACGCCGCGGAGCGACTGCTCTTCCTGGTATACGGTGAGGAGGCGCGTGGCGACGTGCTGCTCAGGGCAGCCAGCGCGCACACCACGTCGGACACCGTCGTGGTGCCGGTCATTCCACAGCTCGCCGACGCGGAGGCCGCGGCCATGGTGCAGCGCGGTGATGTCGTGGCGGCAACGATGGACGTCGACGCGGGACGGCGTCGTACCGATCAGGCGCGCAGCCAGCGGCGCCCACGGCTCGATCTCATCGCGGCATACGGCTATGGCGGTACCGCACCGACGACGAGTTTTCTCTCCTACAACCAGTCGGGCGACCTGCGAAACTCCTCTCTCAGCGTGGGGCTCGGGACATCCCTCTTCCAGCGCAACGACGCGGCGGAAGGCGTGGACCAGCGCGCGGAGGCAGCACTGGAGTCCGCGCGGTTCGCGCGCGCCGCGACACTGAGTGCCGTTCGCGCCGACGTACGTGCCGCCGTCCGCGCGCTCGACGCGGAGCGTGGGCGATACCTTCGGGCGCGGGACGTGGTGCGCCTGGCCGAGCAGGAATACGCGGCGGCGCGCGAGGGATCGCGGCTCGCGCTGATCACCACCTTCCAGCTGCTCCAGTACGAGGAGCAGCTGGCGCAGGCCAGGCTGCTCATCTCGCAGGCGCGGTTTGCGCTGGAGGATGCTGGCACCTTGTACCGGTTCGCCGTTGCTGAACGACGCGGCGCCCGCTGAGCGCTGTCTGGTTGATGCGCAGGATGTTTGTCGTGATGTGTGACGTGCGATGCAGCGCCCCGGAGAATAGGAGCATATGTTAGCCAGCGTTGACAGCAGGGACAGCGGCAGGTATGATCGGCCTCCATCCATCTCCTAAGAGGTGTACGCATGAGCGACATCAGGAATACCCAGAACAAGCCCGCCAGTGACTCCGACCTCGGCAAGGTGGCCGGCGGCGCGATGGCGGACGACAGCCTCGGCGGTGTGGCCGGCGGCGCGATGGCAGACGACTCGCTGAGTGCAGTCGCGGGCGGCGCCGTGAGTGACGAAGCGCTGGATTCGGTGGCTGGCGGCGCACTCAGCGACGACTCGCTGGACAGCGTGGCCGGCGGGGCGGCGCAGGCAGAAGAGTTCTGATCTCTCTCGGGAGGTGGAACCGCGCGGCCTTCGGGTCGCGCGGTTTTTTTTTAGCCGGTTACGCCGGCGGCGGAAGTGGGAAGTGTTTAGCACACCCACCGAACAGAGTCCGATGCAGGGGCAGTCTGGGCGCGCCGGAAAACTTTACTGGCTTTTTTAGCCGGTGCGCCAAACATTCACTTCCCCGCCGCTTCCCGCTTGGCCCATCGCACCCCCCACGACGATGTGGACTTTGCGCTTCCCGCGATTGCTCGCCACTGCGGCATCGCTCGCTGCTGCTGCATCTCCCGCCGCCACGGCCGCCGCGCAGTCCATACTGCTCCGAACAGGCACGCCGGGCGGGCGCATCCAGGTGGCACCTGGCGCCAGGGTCGGTATCCCGGTCGTGATAGACATGGCCGCTGCCGCTGGAGGCAACCTCGCCTCCCTCACGACAGGCATGGACTTCGGCACCGCGCACCTCACGCTCGATTCGGTGCGGGCCGGTGCTTTTGGCGCGCTCACCGTGAACACGACCAGCGCGGGATCCGGCAGCATCACGCTCGGCATTTTCGACGCGCGGGGCACCACGGCGACGGCCAGCATCGGGACGGCCTGGTTCACCACCACTGCGAACATCGGAGGCACCACGATTGCCTTCTCGCCGACGGTTGCGGGCTCGGACGTTGGCGCAAGCATCCTGGCGCAGCTCCGCGTGCGCAATCTGGACGTGTGCGTCGCACCGTCGGGCAAGTGGGGCGACGTGACGGGCGATTCCGCGGTGAACATCATCGATGCGCAGCAGATCGCGCGCGCCACCGTGGGTCTGAGCGTCCTCGATTCCGCGCTCGTGACGACGCGGGGCGACGTGAATGCCGACGGCACCGTGAACATCATCGACGCGCAGCAGATTGCGCGCTTTGCCGTCGGGCTGTCCGCGGCAGCGCTGATCAACGCGGCGCGGTTCATCCCGCCAACGATTGCCAACGTGTCACTCACAGGACCGTCCGTGGGGAACCTGGCGCCGGGGGCAAGTGTGCAATTTGGCACCGCGCTGAAGGATGCCGCTGGTATACCGCAGAACGGTTGCGTCGCGACCACGTGGACCACCAGCAGCGCCGCAATCGCGACGGTCGACTCGACAGGCAGGGTGTACGGTGTCGCGAATGGTACTGCCACCATCACGGCAACAGCGGGCGGCCAGACCGCCTCCACGACGATCACGGTGAGCGTGCCGGCGGGGGCCCCTGCGGCCATCGCCATCATGTCGGGCAACAACCAGTACCTCGTGTCCGGGCGCAATGGTGGCCCCTACGTGGAGGTGAAGGTCACCGACGCTGCTGGAATTCCGGTGCCCGGCGTGACCGTCTTGTTTGTACCTGGAACGAGCGGCGGATCCGTGCGCGCCTCCGCGACCTCGCAGCCATTCGCCTCGCTGTCGGCCACAACCGACGTCAACGGCCGCGCCCGTGCGATCTGGGTGGGCGGCAGCCTCACCTCCGATCCACAGGTGTTCTCCACCACGCGCACCCTTGTCGCGTCGGCCACCGGTCTTGCACCGGTGACGTTTACCTCCACGGTATTGAGTAACGAGGTCACCATAGGAGCCTGCGCGAGGACCTCCGCCTCCGCGGCCTGGTGCTGGGGCGACATGACTGCGCGCATCCTTCACCCCACGCTGAACGACAGTACGACAGGCGCATATCCCGAGCTGGTTGCTGGAGCGCAACTCGCTTCCTTCTCGTCGCTGATTTACGGGTACGCCACGTGCGGCCTGACTGCCGCGGGCGCGGCGTACTGCTGGGGGTGGAACAGCGCCGGCGAACTGGGGAACGGAACCCGCACGGCCAGCACCACGTGGGTGCCGGTGTCGGGCAACCTCGTCTTCTCGAGCGTGTCCTCCGGGTGGCACCAGGCCTGCGGCGTCACAACGGGAAACGTTGCTTACTGCTGGGGACTCAATTCGCACGGACAGCTTGGCAACGGACAGGTGGGTACAAGCGAAATCGCCCCCGTCCAGGTCAGCGGTGGATTGAGCTGGTCGAGCATCGCGACCGGCGGAACGAGCACATGCGGCGTGACCACAGCTGGTGCCCTCTTTTGCTGGGGCTCAGGCTTCGTCACTGACGTCACAGGTACGCTGCTGTTCCCGACTCCCGTGCGCATCGGTGCCGGCAGCAGCTACACCCAGGTCGCCGTAGGCACCTCCAGTGCGTGTGCCCTCACCACCACCGGACGCATCGAGTGCTGGGGTGCCAACAGCCAGGGAGTGTTCGGTGATGGGACGACAGGAACCGCGCCCCGTATCGACCCCGCACCCGTGAGTGGAACCACCGTGTTCAACCGCGTCGCGGCGGCAGGCAACTACGCGTGTGGCGGTACCTCGACCGGCGCCCTGTACTGCTGGGGCGGAAACAGCCAGGCCACCCTTGGCACCGGCGACCTCCTTCCCCGTTCGGTGCCCACGCAGATCGCCGCCGATGCCACCGGCGCGCTTACCCTCACCCTCTTCAGCGGCTGCTATGTTGCGGCCACGGGACAACCCTGGTGCTGGGGCGCCTTCGGCAGCGGCGAAGGCGTAGGCCCGTTCACGACGGTCACTCGGCGTCTCTCGCCCGTGCCGGTCCGGTGGGTCGAGGGTACGCCGGGGCAGCCGCGAAGTGTCGTCGCGACGACCCCGATTCTTTCGAGCGCCGTGGCCGGTACGGCGGCAACCGCGCTGCCCAGCGTGCGCGTGAGAGACTATGCGAACACGCGGGTGGTCGAGACCGCAGTAACGTTCGCCGTCGCCAGCGGGAGCGCGACGCTGTCAGGTACCACGGCGTTTACCGACGGCAATGGCGTCGCCACCCTTGGCGGCTTCACGACCGCGGGGTCAGCCGTGTCGAGCGCCCTCGTGCTGAATGCAGGCATCGCCGGCGCCGGTTCCGTGACCTTCACCATCAACCTCACCGTGGCACCAGCGACCGTCTCCATCATTTCCGGAGATAGCGTGTGGACCGGCGGCATCAACTCCAGCTGGCTCGTTCCGCAGGTGCTGCGTGTGACGGACGGGGCCAGCAGTCCCATTCCGAACGTCAGCGTCGTGTTCACGCCTGATGTGTCGAGTGGAACAGTGTCCGGGGCCACCTCCTTCGCCGCCATCACCGACGCTGACGGGCGCGTCACGGTACCCGGTGGCGCCTGGCAGCCGAATTTCACGGAGGGGGCGGTCAGCAAGCTGAACGCAGTCGTGGGCGGTTACGCCACTCCAGTCACGTTCAGTGCGTATCGCGGCCAATCGAACAGCGCGGCCACCTCCTGTGAACTGGCTGCCGCCGGCGCAGCCTATTGCATGGGCAGCAACTCTCGGGGAACCGTTGGAGACGGCACCAACACCACGCGAAACTCCGCCGTCGCGGTGAGTGGTGGTCATGTCTTTTCCGCTCTCGCGGAGGGGATTGCGCTGCACAAGTGCGGACTGGTCTCCGGCGCAGCGTTCTGCTGGGGGTACAATGGCGCCGGTCAGCTGGGCGACGGGACCACGACAGATCGCAACACGCCGGTCGCAGTCACTGGTGGATTGAGCTTCACGTCACTCGTGACGCAGGGCAATACCACGTGCGGCCTCACCAGCGCGAATCTCGTCTACTGTTGGGGCTGGAGCGGCACGAATGGTTGGGGCGGTGGGGAGGCCGTGCGCGGCCGCATTCGCCTCACGCCCACGCTCGTCAACACAGGCGGGCCCGCGTTCACCAGGATTTCCCTGCTCGACGACGGACTCTGCGGAATGACCGCTGCCGGTGCGATCTCCTGCCGAGGAAATGGGT
>JAYVNZ010000310.1:0-7655 GCA_043758185.1 Gemmatimonadaceae bacterium
AATAGACATTTGTATGTCGGGAACGCTATATCTATCAATAGCTATTTATGCGAATCATGCCCCGGCGAAATACCGCAGGCCCGTGCCCATGCTGCGGTACCCCGCCTCCGCAAACGCACCCGCCCATCGCGATCCGACCGGCTTCACACCATCGATCTGCTCCACAACCATATCTCGGCGGCGAGTGACACCCGACCTCCGCACCAAACGATCGCCGAGCGCCGTAGCAGCGTCGCGCACTTCCTCCACGGTCGCCCCCTCCCGCACCCGAAGGCGAGCGCCGCGTCGTTCAGCGGCAATGATGATCCTACCGCCTATCGTCACCAGTGTCGCACCCGCGCCACGTGGACGCGCAAGCGGATCGGGCGCGACCCCCGCAGCGAGCGGGAGATTGTAGACGTTGGCTGGGTCCGAAGGGGCGAATACCACGGGCACCTGCTCGTCTGCCGCCTGACCGAGCCGGAGAAGCTCCACCGCCGCGGGCAGTGCGAACTGCGCGCCCGCCAACCCAGCGACGAAGTAGCCCCGCTGTACGTCCCCCCGAAATTCCAGGCGCTTCAACTCATGATAGATATCACGCCAACTCGCAGTTGGGTGCTCGCGCTTCCACCAATCACGCGACACAATACCGTATCTATCGAGCCATTTACGGGCTATCCGCTCTGCTGAGGCGTGCTCATCCAACACAGGCCCCAGCGTGCCTGGCCCATGAACCAGCGCCCACCGGCCTGCCCACAAGCCGGACGAACCGTCGTCCTTGTCCGGGCGACGCCACTTGGGGAGACGCCGGAGGTTCACGCGCCGCTGGACCACGGGCCTGTGCTCCGATGGCGTGAAGTCCGCCGGAAGCCAACGTGCCGGATCAGGTTCGTCTGCGCGACGAACGGGAAGCACCGGCCTCCAGCGCAGCACATCGTGCAGCGCCTCCACCGTGTCGTTCGTCGCGAGGCCCGCAGCAACCAGATCTCGAAGTCCCTCGCGGGTAGCCTGCGACCCCAATCCGGCTGCGGCCGATACGTCTCCAATGAACGAGGCGCCCTGCGACACGAGCGCGGCATGGACCGTCGCCGCAGTGGCTCCCAGCAATCCGGCGCTGGTCGGAGGCTCGAGCCACAGCCGTCCGGTGCCCCGCTCGAAAAACCTTACGCGACCAACTTTCAGCGGCGCCCCAGCCGACAGATCGCGCCGAGGCTCGGCAGCCCAGGCAATGCTGCCGCTCGCGGCAAGTCGACCGAGCGCTCCGGGGTCGAACTGCTCGACGCGCGACGGGAGATAGTCCCGCTCCCACCCGTCGGCCGGTCGCGCCAGACCGTTGAGCTGGGCCAGCGCAGTTGCCGTGGCATCCGCCCCTGTGAGCCGAGTGTCCGGGGTAAGGTGCTGCCAGCGCTGGAGGTACAGCGCAAACCGGTCGAGTGACACCGCCTGGATCTGCTTGCGCGCCTGCGCCAGTTCTCGACGCCGAGCCTGCTCGAGGAACCGGCGCGACGTCCAGCGCGTGGCACCCCGGTCGCCACCGAACACACCACGCACGAGCACGCTCTTCTGCTCCCATTCCTCCAGCCGCCGCAGTACCCAACGCGCATCGAAATCGTAGCGCGCACGCACGTCGTCAACCGAGAGTGGTCCGGCAAGCGATATCCAGCGCAGCAGGATCTCGCGTCGGGCAGCACGGTCCGTGAGCGCCGCGTCGCGCAGGACAGCCGGGACGACGTCTGCGGCAGCGCGCTCCGCCAGCTCGGTTCCGGCACGCACCGTGGCCATGGCCTCAGCGCCGAACGCCGCCACGTATCGCGCAAATGAATCAACAAGCGTGAAGCGACGCTCGACTCCCGCCGCAGTCGGTACCCCAATCTCGACAAGGCGCCCGCTCGCCAGCAGCATCGCCAGCGGATCGCCCCGGCGCCATTCTGCGGGCAGCGCGGTGCGCGCATCGACCTCTGCTCGGGTGAGATCCCCTGCCCGATCCACCAGCACCGCGAGCTCGTCGGCATCACGCGCCTGCCGGCCCGATGTGGTGCCGCGTCGCCGGCCCAGCAACTCATCGAGCATGGCGAGCGTGGTATCATCCGCACCCTCGCCGCCCATCAGCTCATCGAGCAGCACCCGGTCCAGCGACAGCAGCGCGGCCCGCTGCTCGGCACGGGGCGTGTCGTCACCATACATGTGGTCGATCACGAACCCGAACTGGAGCGATGCCGCAAAGGGCGACGGCACCTGCGTCTCCACAGTGCGCATCGTGATTGCACCCGACGCGATGCGCGCCAGCACGTCGCGCAACCCGGCCATGTCGAAGGCATCCTGCAGCACGTCGCGGTACGTCTCGACCACGATGGGAAATGATGGGTATTCTCCCACGGCCTGCAATAGGTCGCCGGCCTTCAGGCGCTGGAGCCATAGCGGCATGCGCCGCCGCGGGTTGCCGCGCGGGAGCAGCAGGGCGCGCGCAGCATTCATGCGAAAGCGCGCCCCGAACAACGACGACGCCCCCACCTCCTCCAATACCAACCGCTCGGCTTCCTCCACCGCCAGCGTCCGAATGGCATCGAGGAGTGGAGATGCGCCCATGTCGGGAAGGCGCAGCATCAGCCCGTCGTCCGTGGTCTGCACCTGCACTTCCACACCGAGCCGTTCGCGAATCCTGCGCCCGAGTGCCATGCCCCACGGTGCGTTCACGCGCCCGCCGAATGGTGCGTGCAGCACCATGCGCACCGAACCCACCTCGTCGCGGAAGTGCTCGAGCACCAGGTGCGTGTCGTCGGGCACGATGTCCGTGGCCGCGCGCTGCGCCTGCACGTACTCCACCAGTGAGCGCACCGTGGGTTCATCAGCGCTGTATTGTCGCTGGATATCAGCGAGATCCTCGTTGGTGCGCGCGTCGTCGAGCTGCCGACGCAGCGTGCCGATGCGCGCCGTGAGGTGGTTCGACCGCGCCATGAACTCGCCGTGCCAGAACGGCATGCGTGCTGGCGCGCCGGGTGCCGGCACCACGATCACCCTGTCGTGCTCGATGCTGCGAATGCGCCACGTGGAGCTGCCCAGCTGGAAGGCGTCGCCCACCCGGGACTCGTGCACGAACTCCTCGTCGAGTTCGCCGAGCCGCGTCTTGTCGGCCAGGTTCACGGTGTACAGGCCGCGATCGGGAATGGTGCCTCCCGAGATCGTGGCCACCATGCGTGATGCGCGAGCAGGCGTGAGCAGGTCGGTGATGCGATCCCATGAAACGCGCGCCTCGAGTTCCGCCGCTACATCGCTGGGATACTTGCCGCCGAGCATCGCCAGGGTTTCGTCGAACGCGGCGCGCGTGAGCGCGTGATACGGGTAGGCACGCCGCACGAACTCGAACAGGCCGGCGCTCGTCCACTCCGGCGTTTCCGATGCCACGATGGCCACGATGAGTTGCGCCAACACGTCGAGGGCGTTCTGCACAACGCGCGTGGGCTCCACGTCGCCCCATTTCATGGCTTCCAGAATGGCCAGTTGCTCCAGCGCATCATCGCGAAACGTGGGGATGAACACGCCTCGGCTCACGGCATCGAGCGAATGCCCGGCGCGGCCAACGCGCTGCAGCGCAGCCGCAACCCGTTTCGGGCTCTGGATCATGAGCACCAGGTCAACGGATCCCACGTCGATGCCCAGTTCCAGTGAACTGGTGGTGACGAGTGCCCGCAACTCGCCCGCCTTGAGTCGCTCCTCGAGAAGGAATCTGCGCTCGCGCGACAGCGAACCGTGGTAGGGCGACGCGATGTTCTCCTCGGCCAGCGCGTTCACGCGTGCGGCGATGCGCTCGGACTGCGCGCGGTTGTTCACGAACACCAGCGTAGTACGTGCCCTGCGAATCTGGTTCAGCACCAGCGGGGCGACAGCCGTCCAGATGGTGCCGTCCACGTGGGCGAGGTCGTCCACGGGCGACGTTACGCGTGTTTCCATCTGCTTCACCATGCCGCAGTCCACGATGGTGACCGGCCGAAACTCCTGTGGTGGTGAGCCCCCCTCTCGTGGTGAGCCCCCCTGTCGTCCTGAGCGAAGCGAAGGACCTGCTTCTTGGCTCTGTCCGTGAACGGCCGACCCACCCCCCGTACACCCGCCAAGAAACCTGGCGATCTCGTCGAGCGGCTTCTGCGTGGCCGACAGCCCGATCCGCTGCGGCGCCGCCGGGGCCACTTGCGCCAGGCGCTCGAGCGTGAGCGCCATGTGCACGCCGCGCTTGGTACCCGCCACCGCATGAATCTCGTCGATGATCACGGCGCGCAGTGCGCTGAAAATCGTGCGCCCACGCACGCTCGTGAGCAGGATGTGCAGCGACTCCGGCGTCGTGATGAGGATGTGCGGCGTCTTGCGCAGCATGCGCGCACGCTCCGACGGTTTCGTGTCGCCCGTGCGAACGGCAACGCGAATGTCCGGAAAGGTTCGGCAGCGATCCCCGTCGGCGCGCGCTGACGCGTCGCGCTCGAAGCGCGCCTTCAGCTGCGCCAATGGTGTCTCGAGGTTTCGCTGCACGTCGTTGTTGAGCGCCTTGAGCGGCGACACATACAGCAGATGGACCGCGTTCGCCAGCGGTGCCTCGAGTCCCTCGGTGAAGAGTGCGTTCAACTCCCACAGGAAGGCGGCGAGCGTCTTGCCCGTGCCCGTGGGGGCCAGGATGAGGGTGTCCTCCCCACTCGCAATGGCGGGCCATCCCTCACGCTGGGGCGCGGACGGTTCGCCGAGGGTCTCGGTAAACCAGTCGCGGACCAGCGGGTGAAAGCCGTCGAGCGAGTGTGGGGGCATGGCGGAACTTATCCGTTGATGGAAGCCGCTAACAGCACGGCGCGCCCGTGGTTGCAGTTCCATTCGCGTGCCAGTTTACTTGGGCTGGCGCTCGACTGGCTGGATTACCAATTCCCCTGCAACGGAAACTCCGTGACTGACCTGCTCCTCGACGCTGCCGCCCGGTCCATCCGCTACCTCGACAGCCTGGCAGAGCGTCGGGTGTCACCGAGCACGGAGGCCGTTGCGCGGCTGTCCGAGTTGATGGTGAGCCTGCCGCAGCACCCCACTGATGCTGCCGAGGTACTGCGGCAACTCGACGACATCGGGTCGCCGGCAACGATGGCCATGGCGGGTCCGCGCTTCTTCGGCTTCGTGATCGGCGGCGCGCTGCCGGCATCCGTGGCCGCGTGCTGGCTGGCCACTGCATGGGACCAGAACAGCGGCTTGTACAAGTCCAGCCCCGGCTCGGCCATGTTCGAACAGGTGGCGCTGAACTGGCTGATCGACGTCCTTCATCTACCGGCGGGAGTGGCTGGCAGTTTCGTGACCGGGACGACAGTAGCGCACATCACCGCGCTTGCTGCAGCACGGCATGCCGTGTTGGCGAAGGTTGGTTGGAACGTGGAGGCAGACGGACTGTTCGGCGCGCCTCCTGTCGCGGTGATCACGGGTGCCGAAGCGCATCCCACGCTGTACAAGGCGCTTGGTGTGGTGGGGTTGGGGCGCAGTCGGGTAATCAAGGTGCCGGTGGACTCACAGGGCCGCATGAGGGCGGAGGCCATGCCGCGAATCCATGGGCCAACCATCGTCTGCGTCCAGGCCGGCAACGTGAATACGGGTGCCTTCGATCCCGTTGGCGACATCTGCGACATCGCGCACGAGGCCGGCGCCTTCGTGCACGTGGACGGTGCTTTCGGCCTGTGGGCCCGCGCGTCGGCCGAGCAGGCACATCTGGCCGTGGGTATCGAGAAGGGCGATTCGTGGGCCACCGACGCGCACAAGTGGCTGAACGTGCCGTACGACAGCGGCATTGCGTTCGTGCGCGACGGCGATGCGTTGCGTGCGGCCATGGCGGTGACGGCGGACTATCTCCCGACCGACACCACCAACCGCAATCCATCGGACTACACGCCGGAGTTGTCGCGCCGAGCGCGCGGCATCGAGGTGTGGGCGGCGCTGCTTGCACTAGGCCGCGACGGTGTGGAGGAACTCGTCGCTCGACATTGCCGGCAGGCGCGTCGCTTTGCGGAGGGATTGTCAGCGGCCGGGTTCGAGATCCTCAATGAAGTGGTGCTCAACCAGGTGCTGGTGGCCTTCGGCGACGCGGAGCGCACGGCGCGCGTCATCACCGCGATCCAGGCCGACGGGACGTGCTGGGCAGGGATCACGGTATGGCAGGGCCGGACGGCTATGCGCATCTCGGTGATCTCATGGGCCACATCGGACGCAGACGTCGAGCGGAGTATTGACGCAATCATCCGGTGCGCGTCTGCTTTTCCTTAGTCGGTCAGTCTGACAGTCCGACAGTCTGACAGCGGGTCGAACTGCTGGTCGGTCAGCCATTAGGCGCACACGGCGGTCCCTCGGCGAATGACCCGGTTGTGTAGTTCATGACTGTCGCACTGAGCGACCCGCTGTCAGACGAGCAGCCGCGCAGCGGCGAGCGGGTCAGACAGTCGGACTGTCGGACTCGCGTCCCCAATGACATTCTATACGCGCGAGTTGACCTTCCGGTGACCGCTCGCTGACTGCTGGATCGCAGGTTCTCCGTGTTCTCCCACCCACACGAGAGTGTCGATCATGCGCACATTACGTCTTGCAGCACTGATGCTCGGCTATACCGTCTCCCTCGGCGCCCAGGCGCCGACGGCCGGACCCACAGGCACCGGAGCAGTGGCCGGCCGCGTGGTGACGGTGGAGCAGCTTCCCCTCAACGGCGCCCGCGTGGAGGCGCGGTCCGGTGCGCGGGCGGTCATGCGGGCGAACAGCCGGGAAGACGGCACGTTCCGGATCGAGCAGCTCACGCCTGGCGCTTATACGATTGTCGTATCACGCATCGGCTATGCGCCGCGCGGCGAATCGATCACGATCGTGGCCGGATCCACCACGGACCTGCGCGTGACGATGACTCCCGCCGTCACCCAGCTGAACCAGGTGACCACCACCGCCTCGCGCCGCACCGAGAAAATCCTCGAGGCGCCTGCATCGGTGAGCGTGGTGAGCGCAGAGCGCGTCGCTGAGCGGCCTGCCCTCACCGTGATGGAGAACGTGCGGTCGGTACCGGGCGTGGATGTGGCCCAGGGCGGCCTGGTGCAATCGGCCATCGTGGCGCGCGGCTTCAACAACGTGTTCTCGGGACAGATGCTCACGCTCATCGACAACCGGTTCGCGTCGGTCCCGTCGCTCCGGGTGAACGTGCCGTTCCTTTTCACCGCCTCGAGTGAGGACATCGAGCGGGTTGAGGTGCTGCTGGGGCCCGCGGCGGCGTTGTACGGCCCCAACAGCGCGAGTGGGGTGCTGCACATCATCACGAAGTCGCCCTTTGATTCACGCGGGACGACGCTGACCATCGACGGCGGTGAACGGTCGGTGCTCCGCGCGGCCGGTCGCAATGCGGGTGTGATCAGCGATGCGCTCGCGTACAAGCTGACAGGCGAATACACGCGCGGCCAGGACTGGCAGTTCTTCGACCCTGCGGAACCGAAGACATTCCCGAAGACGCCGAACACACCCTCGGCACGTGTCGGGCAGCCGAACAGGCGCGACTTCGACATCCAGCGCTATGGCGGCGAGGCCCGACTCGACTGGCGGATGGATGCCAACACCGAGTGGATCAACACCTACGGGCTCGCGAACGCGGTGAACACCGTGGAACTCACGGGAGCCAATGGCGCGGCGCAAGTTCG
>JAYVNZ010000311.1:0-7647 GCA_043758185.1 Gemmatimonadaceae bacterium
AGAGTGCGGTTCATGGCAGGATCCGGGAACGGGTCAGGGGGTCAACTCTCATTGGCTTCGTACATCTCCTTCAGCGCATTCACGACGGTGGGATCGGCAAGCGTCGTGGTGTCGCCCAACGCGCGCCCCTCCGCAATATCGCGCAACAGCCGCCGCATGATCTTGCCGGAGCGTGTCTTGGGCAGGTCCGCGCTGAACAATACGTCATCAGGCCGCGCAATGGCGCCAATCTTCTGCGCCACGAAATCACGAAGTTCGTCACGGAGGGCAGGAGACTGCGTGAACCCCTCGCGCAGAGTGACGAATGCCGCAATGGCCTGACCCTTCAGTTCATGCGCCTTGCCCACGACTGCCGCCTCGGCGACGGACGGGTGCTCGACCAGCGCGCTCTCCACCTCCATGGTGCCGATGCGGTGGCCCGCCACGTTCAAGACGTCATCCACGCGACCGAGGATCCAGAAGTTGCCATCGTCGTCGCGCTTCGCGCCGTCGCCGGGAAAGTAGAGGTCGGGGCGCCCCTTCCACTTGGTGAAGTAGGTCTCCACGTATCGTGCGTCGTCGCCCCAGATGGTGCGCAGCATGGACGGCCACGGCCTGGTAATGGCCAGCAGTCCCCCGCCGACGCCGATTTCCTTTCCGTCCGCATCGAGAAGCGTTGCAGCGTAGCCTGGCATGGCCCTGGTGGCCGAACCGGGCGTGGCGGCGGTGATGCCGGGCAGCGGAGAGATGGCGATGGAACCTGTCTCCGTCTGCCACCAGGTGTCCACGATGGGACACCGGTTGCCGCCGATGTGCTCGCGATACCACATCCAGGCTTCGGGGTTGATGGGCTCACCCACGGACCCCAGGAGCCGGAGGCGCGACAGGTCGTGCTTCGCCGGCCAATGGTCTCCCCACTTCATGAAGGCGCGAATGGCGGTTGGTGCGGTGTAGAGGATGGTGACGCCGTACCGTTCGCACAGTTCCCAGAAGCGGTTCTTCTCCGGCCAGTCGGGCGCACCTTCGTACACCAGGCACGTGGCGCCGCACGCGAGCGGGCCATACGCGAGGTAGGTGTGTCCCGTGACCCAGCCCACGTCGGCGGTGCACCAGAAGACGTCGTCCTCCTTGAGGTCGAACACCATGGCCGTGGAGGACGCCGCGCCCACCATGTAGCCACCCGTGGTGTGCACGATGCCCTTCGGCTTGCCGGTGGTGCCCGATGTGTAGAGGATGAACAGCGGGTCTTCCGCGTCCATGGCTTCGGGCTCGCACCACATGGGCGCATTGCGCATGAGGCGGTGCCACCACTTGTCGCGCCCCTCCGTCATCTCGGCGCCGGCTTCACCACTCACCGCGCCCGCGCGCCGCTGCACCACGACGACCTGCTCGATGGACGGTGTCTCCTCGAGTGCCTTGTCGGCGTTGCGCTTGAGGGGCACGATGGCCCCACGGCGGTACCCGCCGTCGGCCGTGATGAGCACCTTGCACTGCGAATCGTTGATGCGGTCGCGCACGGACTCCGGCGAGAAGCCGCCGAAGATCACGGAGTGGATGGCGCCGATGCGCGCGCACGCCAGCATGCTGATGACTGCCTCGGGAATGAGCGGCAGGTAGATCGCCACGCGATCGCCCTTCTGCACGCCGAGCGACCTGAGCACGTTGGCGAACTGGTTGACGGCAACGTAGAGGTCCCAATACGTGAGCGTGCGGCGGTCGCCGGGCTCGCCCTCGAAGATGAGGGCTGCCTTGTTGCGGCGGCCGGAGCGCACATGCCGGTCCACGCAGTTGACCGACGCATTGAGCTTGCCCCCCACGAACCACTGCGCGTGAGGCGGCTTCCAGTCGAGCACCTGCGTCCATGGCGTGATCCACTCGAGCGTGCGGGCCTGCTCGGCCCAGTACGCTTGAGGGTCGGTGTCCGCCGTCGCATAGATCGCATCCGACGCGATGTTCGCCTGTGCGCGGAAGGCGGGGTCTGGCTCGAATTTGCGGTGCTCCTGGAGGAGCACGTCGATGTCGGACATGGGCCTGGGCTGGTGAAGGAACTGTTCCTGCGGATTCTGTCGTGATGCCGGCGCGGAAGCAACCCGCCCGGCTCTCTTGACGAATGGAATCGGGGTGGTAGGCTACGCCACTTCGACGTACCTCTCTCGGAGGATGGATGGACCGGACTCACAGCAGCGATCCCGCCGCAGGCGTCATTGAACTCTCGGCCGGCGACGTGCGCCGCGTCATCTTTGCGTCGTCACTCGGTACCGTGTTCGAGTGGTACGACTTCTACCTCTACGGCTCGCTCGCGGCCATCATCAGCAAGCAGTTCTTTGCTGGCGTGAGCAATGCGAACACGGCGTTCATCTTTGCGCTGCTGGCCTTCGCGGCAGGATTCGCCGTGCGACCCTTCGGCGCACTTGTGTTCGGCCGCATCGGCGACATGGTGGGGCGCAAGGTGACCTTCCTGCTCACCATCGTGATCATGGGCGTGTCCACGAGCGTGGTGGGCCTGCTTCCCGGTTACGCGAAGATCGGAGTGGCCGCACCGGTCCTCCTCATCCTGATGCGACTGCTCCAGGGGCTGGCGCTCGGCGGCGAATACGGCGGCGCGGCGACCTATGTGGCCGAGCATGCGCCGCATGGAAAGCGTGGGGCGTATACGTCGTGGATCCAGACGACCGCGACGCTCGGCCTCTTTCTCTCGCTGGTGGTGATTCTCGGGTGCAGGACGGCGCTCGGCACGGAACAGTTCGAGGCGTGGGGTTGGCGCATTCCGTTCCTGGTGTCGCTCATCCTGCTGGGCGTGTCGGTGTGGATCCGGCTGAAGCTGAACGAGTCGCCGCTGTTTCAGCAGATGAAGGCGGAGGGCAAGGGCTCCACCCAGCCGTTGACGGAGTCGTTTGCGCGCTGGGGCAACCTGAAGATCGTGCTGCTCGCGCTGTTCGGGCTCACGGCCGGACAGGCCGTGGTGTGGTACACGGGGCAATTCTATACGCTGTTCTTCCTGACGCAGACGTTGAAGGTGGACGCGCAGACGGCCAACCTGCTCATCGCGGGTTCGCTGCTGATCGGCACGCCATTCTTCCTGGTGTTCGGGTCACTGTCGGACCGCGTGGGGCGCAAGCCGATCATCATGGCCGGGCTGGCATTGGCGGCGCTGACGTACTTCCCGATCTTTCGCGCGATCACGCACTTCGCCAACCCCGCGCTGGAGTCCGCGCAGGTCACGTCACCCGTGGCCGTGCTCGCGGATCCCACCGCGTGCTCGGTGCAGTTCGATCCCATCGGCAAGTCGAAGTTCACGTCCCCATGCGACGTGGCGAAGGCAGCGCTGGTGAAGCGTGGCGTTCCGTATTCCAATGAGTCCGCGTCGGGGGTCGCAGCGGCCGCGGGCGTCGCGACGGTGCGCGTTGGCGCCACGTTCATTGCCTCCTATGCGTCCAACGGCGTGACTGCCAAGGACGACGCGAAGCGCTTCGACGCACAACTGGGCGCTGCACTCAAGGCCGCCGAGTATCCGGCAACCGCGGACCGTTCGCGCATGAATATCGCGATGCTCGTGCTGCTGCTGACCATCCTGGTGCTCTACGTGACGATGGTGTATGCGCCCATCGCGGCGATGCTGGTCGAGATGTTTCCCACGCGCATCCGCTATACGTCGATGTCCCTGCCGTACCATATCGGCAATGGATGGTTTGGCGGGTTCCTGCCAACGACCGCGTTTGCGATCGTGGCCTCGACGGGCAACATCTACTCGGGGTTGTGGTACCCTGTGACCATTGCGGTCATCACGCTGGTCATAGGTATGGTGTTCGTGAAGGAGACGAAGGACGTCGATATTCGCGGCGACGTGGGGGTGTCAACGCTGTGAAACGCGTGGTGCGCGGTCCGTGAACGGCATCCTGAAGGCCGCGGGAGCGGTGTTCGCAGTCGTCGTGTGCACCTCGGCCAACGCGGGCGGACAGGCCACGCGCGTTGGACGGGTGGAAGGCACCATCACGGAACGCGTGCGATCCCGCACGGGAGGGAAGGCGTCGGTCGAGATGGTGCGCATCGATTCCGAACTTGCGTCGTCGTTCCGGTCGACGCCCGACACGGATGGCCGCTTCCACATCGATTCGCTGCCTGACGGCCACTACGCGGTGCAGCTGTCGAGCGCCACGCTGGATTCGCTCGACCTCGTGCTCCCGCTGAAGGAGTTGCAGATCATCGGAGGCCAGACGGTCCGGACGGACCTCGCGTTGCCTGGCGGAACCGCGATGCGCGACGCTGTGTGTCGCGGCGCGAAGCTGGGAAGGGGTGAAGGTGTGGTTGCGGGTCGAGCCACGGACGGCGAAACCAGTGGCGCGGTCGCGGACGCCACCGTGCTCGTGACCTGGATGGACATCACCGTCGACAGGACGACGCTGGAAACGATCAGCCAGCGTCGCGGCGGGACGGTCGTCACGGGTGCCCGCGGTGAGTACCGGCTCTGCGGAGTTCCCACTGGCAGCTGGCTCTCGATCCAGCTGGAGCATGGCGACCGGACGAGCGGCATGACGCGCGTGACCGTGTCGGACGAGGAGGGCGCGGTGGTGCGCGACCTGTCGCTCAGCCCGCGCGAGGCGCCGCGCGTCGCAACGGATTCGGCACAGGCACTCACGGCACCGACAGCCGTGGCGTCGCGCCCTGGGGCCGCATCATCCGGCAACACGTCGGGCGCGGTGCAGCGGGCCGTGACACTCGATTCTGTGCGCGTGGTGGCGCCCCGCTCACGGTACGCACAGTTCGAGTACAACCGCCGCACCAACCTGTTCGGCAAGTTCCTCACGGCCGACGACATCACGCGCTCCTCGGCCACCGAGCTGACGGAGTTGCTTGGAGGCCTTGGCGGATTCGTTGTGACTGGACATGGCGCGGACGCAACAGTGCTCTCCCACCTCGCGAAGGCCCAGCACCCCACGTGCCGCGAGTCGAACGTCGTGATCGACGGCATTCCAAGGGCGGGCATGAACTACCTTCCGCCTTCGCAGGTTGCGGGAATCGAGATATACCGTGATGGCGTCACCGCTCCCGGCCCGTATCGCGGTGACTGTGGACTCATCGTCATCTGGACCAAGCGGTACCGGCCGCGGCTCCAACCCGCGTAGGCGTTCTTTCCCCTCTCCCAGCGCTTCGGGTCGGTATCTTTCCATGATGCCCGGCCTGCCCACGCCCGCGATGACGTCCGCTGCGCCACCCGTCGTGGAGGCGGAGGCGCTCGTTCGCGCCTTCAGTGGCCGGCGTGCTGTGAACGGCGTGAGCTTTACGCTGGATGCGGGAGATTGTCTCGCGCTCTTCGGACCCAATGGCGCCGGAAAGACCACGCTGCTCCGGTTGCTCGCGGGGCTCCTGTCGCCCACGTCGGGCAAATGCCGCGTGGAGGGGTCACCATTGCGCGCCGGGGCAGCCGCGCGCGCAGCGGTGGGACTCATTTCGCACTCCAGCATGCTCTACTCGGCGCTGACTGCCCGGGAAAACGTGGAGTTCACGGCGCGCATGTACGGCCTGCCCGATCCGGCGCACGCTGCGCGCACGGCCCTTGCCGCGATGCGCGTGCTGGACCGCGCCGAGTCGCCAGTGCGGTCACTGAGCCGCGGATTGCAACAGCGCGTGTCCATCGCGCGGGCCATCGTCCATGCGCCGAAGCTGATCCTGTGCGATGAGCCGTACACCGGCCTGGACGAGGCAGGGAGCGCAGCGCTCACCGACGCGCTCGCCGCACGGCGCTCGGATGGCGCCGCGATGGTGCTGGTGACCCACAACCTTGGCGAGGGACTCGCGCTGGCGACGCATGCGGCCATCATGCAGCGCGGGCGATTCGTTCGCCTCGAGCGGCGTGGGGTGGTGGACGCCGCAGCCTATGCATCGGAGTATCGCGAGCTGGTGACGTCCGGTGCCTAGCGCCACTGCCGCGACCGCGAGCCCACCGGGCATGTTGCGCGCATCATGGCTGGTGGCGCGGAAAGACCTCGCCATCGAGTTCCGCACGCGGACCGCGTTTCTCTCCGCGCTCGTATTCGCGTTGCTCGCGGCGACGATCTTCTACTTTGCGTGGGATTCGACCGCGGTTGCGGCGCCCGACCTCGCGCCTGGTGTGCTCTGGGTGATCTTCACGTTTTCCGGCCTGCTGGGGTTGCAGCGGTCGTTCGGTGTGGAGCAGGCTGACCGCGCCATCGATGCGCTGCTCGTGGCGCCGGTCGACAGGGAAGCGATCTATCTTGGGAAGGCCATGGCGAACTTCGTGTTCGTCTGTGGCGTTGAAGCGGTAACCATTCCCGCGGTGATGTTGCTGTACAACCTTCCGCTCGGTCGGGGGGTGCTGGCGCTCGCCGCGGTGGCGTTGCTTGCGGCAGTGGGCCTGGTGGCGGTGGGCACGCTGTTCGCCGCCATGGCGGTGAATACCCGGCTCGCGGAATTGCTGCTGCCAATGTTATCGCTTCCGTTTTTCGTGCCCATTGTGATGGCCGCGGCGGGTTCCACGGCGCGCCTGCTTGCCGGACGCCCGGTGGCCGAGGCCTGGCCGTGGCTTCGTATTCTCGTGGCGTTCGACATCGTGTTCGTCGTCGCCTGCACGCTTGCATTTCCGTTTACACTCGAGGAATGACACTTCCCATCACGAACGATGCGCGTGCCCCGCAGGACGCGGCAACACCAGGCGGTCCGGACTGGCTGCTGCTCGCGGGCTTTGCGTCGGTTGCCGCTGTGTATGTCCGCGCACTGGCGTTCACGCCGCCCGAAGCCATCCAGGGCCCAGCGCAGCGCATCCTCTATGTGCATGCGCCATCCGCGTTCGTCGCGCTGTACCTGGCGTTCGGCCTGATGGCCATCACGAGCGCGCTGTACCTGTGGCTGAAGGATGAAAAGCTGGATCGCGTGGCCGAGAGTGCTGCCGAGGTGGGGCTCGCATTCACGACGGTGGTGCTGGTGACGGGCCCGCTGTGGGCCAAGCCCATCTGGGGCGCGTGGTGGACGTGGGATGCACGACTCACGCTCACGCTGTTCCTGTGGTTCATCATCCTGGGGTACCTGGTGCTCCGCGGCGCGATCGACGAGCGCGGCATGCGCGCGCGGTACTCGGCCGTGCTCGCGCTGCTGGCCGGCATCCTGGTGCCGTTCATCCACCTGAGCGTGTACCTGTTTCGCACCATGCATCCCATGCCCATTGTGCTCAAGCCGGGCGCACCGTCCATGCCCGGCGACATGCAGGTGACGTTCTTCAGCGCGTTTCTCGCGCTGACGCTGCTGTTCGCGGGCCTGCTGCGCGCGCGCTACCGGCTTGCCACGCTGCGCGACGCCATGGCCGACCGGGAGAACGCGCGATGATTCCCGACAATGGTGGGTACGCCACGGCGGCGTACGTCGTGGCGGCGGTGATCTACGTGGTGTACGCGCTCAGCATTCGCGCCCGCACGAGCGCAATCCGTACGCGCTCGAGCGCCGATGGGCACGGCGATACGACATGAGCCATGCACCCGCAGGCATCGTGTATCTCGTTGGTGCGGGGCCCGGCGATCCCGGTCTGCTCACCGTGCGCGCGCGCGACCTGCTCAACCGGTGCGACGCCATCGCGACGGATGCACTGGCAAATCCTGCCATCGTGACGGCAGCGCGGATTGCCAACCCCACGGTGGAAATCCACGATGTGGGCAAGCG
>JAYVNZ010000312.1:0-7389 GCA_043758185.1 Gemmatimonadaceae bacterium
CGGGCTGCTCGATGATCGCCTCGAGGATCAAGTCGCAGTCAGCCAGGAGCTGAAGATCATCGTCGAGGTTGCCGAGCGTGATGAGCGAGGCGCGTGCGACGTCCATGAATGCCGCGGGTCGCGCCTTCTTCGCGCGTTCGAGGCCGGCCTTGGCAGGAAGGCTCCGGTCGCCTTCCGTGGCGGCGATGTCGAGCAGGACGACCGGGATGCCGGCCGACGCGGCGAGGGCGGCAATGCCGCTGCCCATGGTTCCGGCTCCAACGACGCCGAGCTTCGCGATGCGCATGGTGTGAGGTCCGGGTGCGGAGCGGGTGTGCAGCAATGACCTGGGACGGGAAAGCTATCCGGCTGTCGTGCTGAGCGCAGCGAAGGACCTGCTCTTCAGCATACAACGAGCAGGTCCTTCGCTTCGCTCAGGACGACAGGCCCGGTGCGCTCAGGACGACAAGCTATCGCACGCTGCAAAAATCAGCGATCCACCGTCCCGCGGAGTATCCCGTTCCGCACCCGCACTGCACGCGCCAGCGCCGCAGGATCCTCCGTGATCCTCGGCGTCGTGGTTGCATACGTCAGCACGCCTCGCAAGGTGAGCGTTCCCCCGCCGCGCTTCACGACCATGCCGAGTGGAGAGCCGGCAGCGCGGCCAGCATATCGCAACCGAAACTTCGCGCCAAAGTCCGGATCCATCACCGGAATGTCGCCCACGCTCACCATCGCGTCGCCAACCGCTACGCCGGCCAACGCCGCGGTGCTGCCAGCCTCCACACGCACCACCCGGATGGCGCCTGCCGAGTCGGCCGCCGTGGTGACGCCGATGCGTGGCGTGCTGTCCGGTACCACGCGAAAGCCGGCCAGCTTCAGGGTAGCCTGCAACGGGTATGGCTCCCGGCCATCCACGTACTTGCGCTCGAATTCCTCCATCGAGCGTCCGCCCGCCGCCCTGGTCACCGTCCTCCAGAAATCGTCGTGGGTGAAACCGCGGCCCCGCTTGAACGTGCTGTCGTACAGCGAGCGCATCACCTGGTCCAGCGAATGCCGGTTCTCGCTCGCATCACGAATGGCGATGTCGAGCATCAGGCCCGCCAGCGACCCCTTGGGGTAATAGCTGTACTCCGTTCCATCGTGTGGATGAATCCAGGTGTTCAGCGACGCATCCTCGAGCGCGAACGGAACGGTGGACGCAATTTCGCCGATCTTCCGCGCGGTGAGCCCGAGAAACCCCTCCTCATCCACGAGCCCCGCGCGCACCACCGCGAGATCCGCGTAATAGTCGGTGATGCCCTCGCTCATCCAGAGCCACGTGGTGGGCTGGGGATGGTCGTACCGGTACGGGACCAGGTCCGCCGGCCGCAGTCGCTTCACGTTCCATGAATGAAAGATCTCGTGCGCGTAGAGCGACTGCAGCTCGTTCATGTCCGAGGCGTCGCCCACGATGTCCACGTGCGAGCTCGCATGCTCGAGGCCCGAGTAGCCCTGATACGCGCTGTCCGCGATCTGCATCACCGTGTACGTCTCCCACGGCGTTTCGCCGAACACGCGCGCCTCCACGGGAATGGCGCGCGTGAACACGTCCCACGCCGACGCACGCAATTCCTTCGCAACGCTGCCAACGGGATACGTGGCATAGCGCACCGTACGGCCGGAGATGGTCGCGCTGTCGATGTCGAAGCGCCCAACGAAGAACGGATTGTCCACGAGGTCGTGATAGTTCGTCGCCGTGAACGTCCGAGGCGTCGTCGATGCCGGCAGACCGGTGGCGATGCGGAAGTCGGGCTCCGTGACGACCACCACGGTCGACGCAAAGTCGGTGGTGCGCCCCTCCGGATACATGAACAGGTTGGTGCCGTTGAACAACGCGAAGTCCGGTCGCGTCCACGACATTGCGTTGTCGAGCGAATCGGCCGCGTACTCGAAGCGCACCGACAACCGGCCCGCGCGTGCCGGATGCACGCGCCAGGTGTCGTAGTCCAGCTTGTCCCAGCGCAGCGCGGAGCCATCCTGCATCGCGCGAAAGCCGCTCACCCACCTGGAGAAATCGCTGATCTCGTAGGCGCCGGGCGTCCACGCCGGCAGCGACAGCAGCACGTCGTCGGTTCCGACCACATCGAACGACATCGTGACGCCGAGTTGCCTCGCCCGCAGCGCGTCCCTGTCTGCCGTGACGTCATAGCGCACGGCCGCAATGGGCGCCGACACGGGTGACCCCTGCGCACGGACTGGGGCGGCAAGCAGCATCAAGCCGAACAGCAGGCGTCCGGCCGAACGATCAAGCGGCATGTGCGAGTCTCATGGTGAACGGCGTCTCCTGTACAGGATCACACGATGCGATCCGGATAACCCAATGATCTACGCCCAGGAGTGGCCATGCGAAAGCACCGGAGTTCCCTCACGCGTCCCCGCCTGCTCGCGGCGGCGGCCGTCCTGCTCCTCACCGCGGCGTGCGACAGGGGCGACCACAGCACCACCGCGCACGACGCGGGCGCCGTGACACTCGGCGCACCCGTCGTTGATTCCAGGGTCATGAACGAGTCCGTCATGGCCGCCAAGATGGACGCGCCCGCGGCCTCCCCTGCACCGCCGGCCCGTGCCGCGGGGCGCTCGTCGTTCGCGGCCGAGCAGCCGAACATGGCGATCGATGTCGGCGCACCCCTTCCGCCCGCGTCCGACCCCGCGGGCGCAATGCTCGTGCGCCACGGCGACGCGTCGGTCGAAGTCCGTCACGTGGACGACGCCGTCGCCCGCATCCGGCAGACCGCCGCGCAGTTCGGCGGGTTCGTCGCCAACACCGCGGTACGCACGGGCAAGGACGAACAGCCCTCCGCGTCGCTCGAGGTGCGGGTGCCCACCGCGCAGTTCGACGGCTTGCTCGCCGCGCTTCGCACGGTGGGAAAGGTGGAACGCATCACTGCGGGCGCCGAGGACGTGGGCGAGGAATACGTGGACCTCGGTGCACGCGCCGCGAACGCGCGACGCGTTGAAGCGCGTCTGGTCGAGATGCTCGCGACCCGCACGGGCAAGCTGTCCGACGTACTGACGGTGGAACAGGAGCTCGCCCGCGTGCGCCAGGAGATCGAACGGCACGACGCCCGTCTCCGTTGGCTCGAGCGCCGTGCGGCGCTCAGCGCACTCACCGTTGCGCTGCATGAGCCCGTTGGGCTCATCGACAGGCCCAGTCCGGGTCCCATTGTCGAGGCGGTCGGGCTGGCATGGCAGCGCACGCTCGGCATCATCGCGTGGTGCATCGCGTCCCTTGGCGTGCTTGTGCCCCTTGGTGTGCTCGTAGGGGTGGGGGTCCTGGTGCTGCGCCGCGCGCTGGCCGTCGAGCGCTCGGCGCCGTCCTCAACGACAATCGATGCGGCGTAGGCGGTATATGCCTCATCCCTCACCGCTCACCGCTCACCGCTCACCGCTCACCGCTCACCGCTCACCGCTCAAACCTTGTGCCTCCCACCTCCCTGCTCACGCCTTCGTTCAACCTTGCAGGCACTCAGCGTGAAGCGCATGGAGGACGAAGTCGCAAGGTGTGAGCAGTGAGGGTTGAGGCAAGAACACGCGCGGCGTTGCCACATGCTGGCGCGAGAACGAGACGCGACCCCATTATTCGCGCTCCTCTACCCAGGCCGCGCATGACGACGCCGACACCGCGCCCCACCACCGATCCGGGCGCGACGTTTTCTCCCTATATCCCCGCCTCCGAATCGCCGAAGGAGTTCAGCATCGGCGCCATCGTGCTCGGCGTCCTGCTCGGGCTCGTGTTCGCCGCGTCCAGCATCTACCTCGCGTTGAAGGTGAGCCTCACGGTCAGTGCGTCGATCCCCATCGCCGTGCTGTCGATCACCATCTTCCGCTATATCTCGCGCGCGATGCGCTCATCGCCGGCGACCATCCTCCAGAACAACCTGGTGCAGACCACGGGTTCGGCGGGCGAGTCGATTGCCGCGGGGATCGCCTTCACGCTGCCTGCGTTGCTGCTGCTGGGCTACGAGCTGCCGTGGATCAAGGTCATCGCCATCGGCGTGGTGGGCGGCGTGCTGGGCGTGCTGTTCCTGGTGCCGCTGCGGCGAAGCCTCATCGTGAAGGAGCACGCGAACCTCAAGTATCCGGAGGGCACAGCGTGCGCGCAGGTACTCATCGTCGGCGAACGGGGCGGTGAGCAGGCCAAGACGGTGTTCATGGGCTTCGGGCTCGGCGCCGCGTACAAGCTGCTGAACGGCGGGTTGCACGCGTTCCTCGAGGTGCCGAAGCACGCCTTCACCAAGCTGATGGCGAACGGGCAGGTGCAACTGTTCGGCGAGATCCAGTCGGAGATCAGTCCCGAGCTCACTGGTGTGGGCTACATCATCGGGCCGCGTATCGCGGGTTACCTGTTCGCGGGGGGCCTGCTGTCGTTCTTCTGCCTCATTCCGGCCATCAAGCTGTTCGGTGCGGGTCTCACGTCGCCGATTTTCCCGGCGACGATGCTGATCAGGGACATGAACGCAATGGACGTGCGCGGCAAGTACGTCTACTACATCGGGGCTGGCGCCGTGACCGCGGCGGGGCTGATCAGCCTCGCTCGAACGCTGCCAACCATCTGGACGTCACTCGTTGCCGGACTCGGCGACTTCCGCGGTGCGAAGGGCGACGACGGCGTTGCGCGCACGGATCGCGACCTGCCCATGGGTGTCGTGCTCGTGGGCACGCTGCTCTGCCTCGTGGCCATGGTCCTGCTTCCACAGATCGGCATCAACATCTTCGGCGGCCTGCTCGCGCTGTTCTTCGCCTTCCTGTTCGTCACCGTGTCCAGCCGCATCACGGGGCAGATCGGCAGCTCCGCCAATCCCGTGTCCGGCATGACGGTCGCGACACTGTTGCTCACGTCGCTCATGTTCCTGGCCGCGGGCTGGGTGGGCATCGAGCATCGCGTGCTCGCGCTCTCCATTGGCGGCGTGGTGTGCGTTGCGGCGTCCACCGCGGGCGCGACATCGCAGGACCTCAAGACCGGCTACCTCGTGGGCGCTACGCCGAGATATCAGCAGATTGGCCTTCTCATTGGTGTGACGGCAAGTGCGTTGCTGGTGGGTGGCATCATCCAGTTCCTGAACGAGGCGAAGACGACGATCGTCGCCAGAGACTATCCGGGTGTCCAGGTGTCGGTGATCGAGCAGGGCAATAAGTTCGCGCTCGCCGGTGGACACATGGTGACGGCCGCGGATGCCCCCGGAACGCCGAGCTATCGGATTGGGCGGTTGTACGAGCAGACGGGCAACGCGATTGCCGGCAAGTACCTCGTGGATGACGCGGGCGCCATCAAGTATGTCGTCGATCCGGGCGTGGGCGGTCACGAGCCGAAGAACTACGACGGGCGGACGGTGGAGAAGCTGGACTCGCCCAAGGCGCAGATCATGGCGCTGGTGGTGGATGGCATCCTCACGCAGAAGCTGCCGTGGGGGCTCATCCTCATCGGCGCCTTCCTGGCCATCGGCATCGAGGTGCTCGGCATCCCGTCACTGCCCGTGGCGGTGGGGGTATATCTGCCCATCTCCACGTCGGCGGCGATGTTCCTGGGCGGGGTGATCCGGTGGCTGGTTGACCGGCGCATGACCCCCGAGGCGCGGGCGGGAGTTGACGCGGACTCGGGTCCCGGAGTCCTGTTCTCGTCGGGGTTGATTGCGGGCGGGGCCATCATGGGAGTCGTGCTGGCTGGCCTTGCCGCCAAGCACCTCGACGAACGGTTCGACCTCAGCAAGACGCTGGGTGCCATGGCCACGAGCAACGTGGTGTCGCTGGTTGCCTACGTCGTGCTGCTGGCTGTTCCGCTGTACGTGGTGGGGCGTCGCATGCGCTCGACCTGAAGGTGACCGTTACCTGCCGGCGCCCACCTGCATCGCCGGCGAGGGAGGGACCGATGGCCAATACGTCTCGGAGACTGGTGCGGCTCATCGCCTGTGCAAGTGGTGTCGTGTCATTCGCGTCACCACTCCGTGCACAGGCTCCGCGCGCGACGCTCGTGGGGTCAGTGCGCGATTCCGCCGGCAGCGCCGTGCCAGGCGTGGAAGTGTGGCTCAGGGGATCGGACCTCTATACACACACGGCTGACGATGGCAGCTTCCGGCTGCCCGGTGCTCCGCCCGGCGCCGCTCGCGTAACCGTGCGGCGCATGGGGTTCGCACCCACCACCTTCGACGTCCAGCTGCACGCGGGCCAGACCGACTCGCTCGTGGTGTCCCTCAGCATGGTTGCCGCGACGCTCGACGGCGTGTCGGTGCAGGAAGAGCGCGACTCACGGTCGAAGCGCCTGCTCGCGGGGTTCTGGGAGCGCCGCTCGCGCGGTTTCGGTCACTTCGTGACTCGAGACGAAATCGACGCGCGCAACCCGCACGAGTTCACGGACATCGTGCGCACCACGCCCGGTGTGAGCATCGTGACGATCAATGGACGGCAGTCCATTCGCTTCTCGCGGAGCATTGGTACGCGCGTCGACTGCCCGCCGCAGTACTGGATAGATGGCATGCCACTACAGAGTGCCACGCCGGATGAATTCCAGCCGCAGGACGTCGAGGCGCTGGAAGTCTACGCGGGCGCCGCGACTATTCCCCCACAGTTCGCACCGCGCATGGTCTCGTTCGGGCCAAAGACCTGCGGGGCGATCGTGATCTGGACGCGGCTGCCAGGCACCTGACCGCCGGCTGTCGTCCTGAGCAACGCGAAGGACCTGCTTGCCATCCGCGATAAGCAGGTCCTTCGCTCCGCTCGGGACAACACCTGCTCCGCGCCGTGAGACGGACGTCCGCTGCTAGACGCGGGGCTGGTGCAGGTGGAGCGGAAGCACGCGCGCGAACTCGGGGAAATCGCTGTCCGTCGTGAAAATCGCCCAGTCGCGACGGATGGCCACGGCACAGATCAGCAGGTCCGTGTTCGACCCCTGAATGCCCTTCGCGCGGCACCTGTTGAAGGCCTCTGCCGCTGCCTCGAAGTCGCCCGCATCCAGCGCGACATCAGGGAACGCCCGGAGGTGATCGCGCAACAGCTCGAATTGGCGAGACTCCTTCACTCCGGACAGGAGTTCCTGGCGCACTGGCCCGATCATCGACACACGGCCCTCGCGCACCACCTCCTCCAGCTCACGCACCACGGGCGTCGGCGCTGGCCGCGTGCGACGAAGCGCCAGCGACCAGACGGACGTGTCGACCAGCACCTTCACGCGCGCCGGCGCTGCTTCTTGTAATCGTACCCGCGAGCGACGTCGATGGTGCCGAAGAGATCGATCACCTTGAGCTGCTGGCGATGCATGATGTACTCCGCCAGCGCCTCGTTCACGGTGGCCCGCTTGGTCCGGTGCCCACCAATCCGAAGCGCTTCGTCCAGAAGCTCGTCGTCGATCGCAAGGTTGGTCGTCATGTGTAGGAA
>JAYVNZ010000313.1:0-3256 GCA_043758185.1 Gemmatimonadaceae bacterium
CACCTCTTCTCGTTTCGCGAGAAGGCCGAGCTCGCGGCCGCGCGTCGCGCATAGACGGTGCTCGGGAAACTGCTCTACCTGATTGGCGCCACGGTGGGCGGCGCCGTTGGATGGTGGATGGGAAACTTCGTCGGATTCATGACCGCATTCTTCCTTTCCACCATTGGCAGCGGCATCGGCATCTGGGCCGGGAAGCGGCTCGCCGACGAGTACGACATCTGACTCCACACCCCATGCGTACCCTGGCCCTTGGCATCCTGCTGCTCACCGCATTCACACAGCGGACGCAGGCGCAGAAATGGAAGGACATCGGGACGACGTCCAGTGGCAACGTCGTCTCCATCGATCCGCGCAGCGTGAAGCATCGTGGCACCCTTGTATCCGCCGTCGTCCGCGTGGTGTTCTCACCGCCCGTGAAGGCCGCGCGAGGCATGTGGGCGAGCTCACGCATCGACGCAGACTTCGATTGCACCCGGCGCTATCTCGCGTCGAAGGGCAGCACGTACTACTCCGATGCGAAGAGCACGAAGGTGGTGGAGCGATCCGTGAACAAAATGCCGGGGTTCGGACCCGGATTGTCGGGCTCGCTCGGTGGCATTGCCGTGGATTATCTCTGCGGACCGAAGAAGTAGCGGTCGAACGGAGCCTACCGCTTTTTCGCCAGGATCGTCCCGCGACAGGTTGCGGCACCGCAATGACAGGGGAACCGGCGTTTCGCGGTGGGAGTGTGGCGCTCCTCCAGCACGTACGCGTAGTCGTACGCCAGCTCCTCCCCGGGCTCCACCTGATGAATGGTCTCGATCCAGATCCGCCCGTCGTCGATGACGGCATCGCAGTTGGGGTCGCACGAGTGATTGATGAACCGCGCCTCGTTGCCGCCGACTGCTGCGTCGATCACCACGTCGTCGTCGATGGCGAACAGGAACGTGTGGTGGCGCTCGCCATCCACGTCCGGATAGCGACTGTCGGCCTCGGCCGGAGTCAATCGCTCGCCGGAGTACTCGATGAGGCGTACCCCTTCGGGGATCGCCCGCGTCGCAAAGGCACCCATGCCCTGCCTGGGCGACGTGCGCACCTCGAACGGCAATCCGTTGGCATCCTGGTGCATGCTGCACAATATCCCTGCCGAAGCCCGCGCGCGACCCTGCCCATGAACGCGCCATGTGGCAAGGGAGGTTATCTTTCGTGATGACACCGAAGACCGCTATTGCACCGGGTACCGACTCCACCATGGGCTTCAACAGCCTCGGCCTCGATCCTCGCATTGTTGATTCGCTGGCCGCGCTGGGCTACGAGGAGGCGACTCCCGTACAGCGGGAGGCCATTCCCCCGCTGCTCGCCGGCCGAGACGTGCTGGGACAGGCGGCAACGGGCACCGGCAAGACCGCCGCGTTTGCACTCCCGCTCCTGCATCACGTCACGCCGGACGCCGAGCCGCGCGAACGGCTGCGTGCGTTGATCCTGGTGCCCACGCGCGAGCTGGCCATGCAGGTGGCGGAGGCGGTGCACAAGTACGGCAAGTCACTCGGCATCATCGCCCTGCCCATCTACGGCGGCGCGCCCATGGAAACGCAGCTGCGCGCGCTGAAGCGCGGTGTGGACGTCGTGGTTGCCACGCCGGGACGCGCGCTCGACCACATTCGGCGCAAGACGCTTCGGCTGGACAGTGTGAAGATCGTCATCCTCGATGAGGCGGACGAGATGCTCGACATGGGCTTCGCGGAAGACCTCGAGGCCATCCTCGTGGAGACGCCGGCCGAGCGACAGACTGCGCTCTTCTCCGCAACGCTGCCGCCCCGCATTGCCGACATCGCGAACAAGCACCTCAAGAACCCGGTGCGCGTGCGCATCGACCGCGAGGTCGTACCGGCTGGCTCCGCGCCGCGCGTGCGGCAGACGGCATACATCGTTGGCCGCTCGCACAAGATGGCCACACTCGGCCGCGTGCTCGACGTGGAGAATCCCACGTCGGCCATCGTGTTCTGCCGGACGCGCACGGAAGTGGACGAGCTCACGGAATCGCTGAACGGACGCGGCTATCGCGCCGAGGCGCTGCACGGTGGGCTGTCGCAGGAGCAGCGCGACAGGGTGATGAAGAAGTTTCGCGCCAACACGGCGGAGTTGCTCATCGCAACAGATGTCGCCGCGCGTGGACTCGACGTCGAACACGTGTCACACGTCGTGAACTACGACGTGCCGACGTCGGCGGAGGCGTACGTCCATCGCATCGGGCGCACGGGTCGCGCAGGACGCGAGGGCGTTGCCATCACGCTCGCGGAGCCGCGCGAGCACCGGCTGCTGCGCAACATCGAATACCTCACCAAGCAGAAGATCGAGATCGCCACGGTCCCCACGGTGGCCGACCTCCGCGCGCGGCGCATCGAGATGACCAAGACGTCGCTGCGCGAGATGATACTCGCGGGCGAGCTCGATCACTTCCGCGCTGTTGTCCACTCGCTGGCGCAGGAATTCGACATCATGGACGTGGCGGCCGCGGCGGTGAAGATGGCCGATGCCAAGGATGGCGACAATGCGGAGGAAATTCCAACCGTGGCGTTGCGCCCGGAGCGTCCTGCGCCGCGTCGCGACAGTGAGCGCGCGCCAACGCCCAAGGCGGGGTCCCGTCGCCATGAAGCGGCCAAGGCCGGTGGCAAGTCCGCCGGTGGCAAGAAGCACATCACTCCCGAGTGGGATGTCGCCCGCCTGTACATCGGCGCGGGTCGCAACTCGAACATCCGGCCAGCCGATCTGGTGGGAGCCATCGTGAATGAGGCCGGCATCGATGCGCGCGCCATTGGCGCCATCCAGATCACCGACCGCTTCTCGCTGGTGGAAGTGCCGGACGAGATTGCCGACGGCATCATCGAGACCCTTCGCGCCACCACCATCAAGGGCAAGCGCGTGCCGGTGCGTCGCGACCGTGAGCAGGGCGGGGCGGGGTAACCGCCGCGTTCCCTGTGCATTAAGTTCGTCTCACCCCTTCAATTTCCAAACGAGTTTCCAATGCGTATTCGCTCCCTGATGCTCATGTTGCTGCCGCTCGCCCTGTCGGCGTGCCTCAGCGACAGTTCCACCACCTCGAACTATCCGCTCGTGCCCATCGAATCCACCACGTTCGCCGCGTCGCTTGGCGTGAATCTCGCCGGTTCCACCAAGACCTCCTCGGGTCTCTACTACCGCGACATCACTCCGGGCACTGGCGCCACCGTTGTCGCCGGCATGACGCTGAACGTGAAGTACAGCGGCGCTCTCGCGA
>JAYVNZ010000314.1:0-13697 GCA_043758185.1 Gemmatimonadaceae bacterium
GCGGCATGTTCCGACGGATAACTCGGCACACCTTCCGTCTCGGCCAGTGCGACGACACGCGGATCGGCCGACGCGGGCGACCGGCGCCGGTAGGCGTACTTGGCGTCCCACGTAGCGACCATCGCGTCGTACATGGCCGTGTGGAGCAACGCCATGGCCCGCGCCGCACGAACCGGCGTGGCGATGCGCACCTCGGGCAGCAGGGGAAAGTAGAAATCGAGGACATGCAGAGCCACCGAATCCCATGGCGCCGTGGCGCTCGTGTTCCATCGCGCAATCTCGCGCGTCATCACATCCGTGCGCGACCGTTGCGCCATGAGGACCACGTCGATTTCGCGACCGCCTTCCGCACTTCCGTCGGCCGCAGGAGCAACAGGCCGCAACTCGGCTCCGCTCGACAGCATCCAGGTCTGCCAGTGGCCTGCGTCTGCATCGCCCGCCGAGGGGAAAGGTGCCGACGGGACCTCGTGGCAGGCGAGAAGTACGAGCGCGATGCCGCCTGCAACGCTCGCGCACGTCGTCACCCGCGATGTTTGCGTCCTCACCGCGCACGCCCTCATCGCAGGTCGGCCGTGCCGCGCGGCATGCGGTCCACGTATGCGGTGATGGTACGGGGCACGCCAGGGCCCAGGTCGCCCACGCCGTCCACGTACGGACGCAGGATGAACGGACGCTCGGTGGTCACCGGCTCGCCGCGATCCGTGGCCGGTTCGATCGTGATGACGTGCGACCAGCGCAATGCGCCGGTGGCGTCCTTCTCACGCAGCGTGAGAGGGAGTGCCAACCCGTTGATCCACGGGAGCCGCAATGGATTGGAGATCCAGTCATCGCCTGGAAAATCCTCCAGCCGCGCTCGCCGGTAATCGGTGACGCCCGAGAACGGACCCCACCCTGTGTCGTCCGGCTGGTTGAGTGCTCCCGTCCAGTCCGGAAGGAACTTGCCGTACGACAGCCAGATGGCACCGGGTCTCGCCATGTCGCGCACCAACCATCCTTCGTACGTCCAGCCGCGCTGCAGCTGCGCCATGCGTACGTAGTAATCGCGCTGCGCCGTGAGCGCCGGGGCCATGTTGAACAGCCACACGCCTGCATCCTCATGCGATGGATACCCGAGGCTGTCATTGTCACTCGGCGTGAACATCGTGAACTGGCCGGGCGCCGCTTGCAACGCGAGGGTGCCCTGCGTCACGGCGCCCACGTAGCTGAGGTCGGCGTGTCCGTTCTTCAAGGAGCCGCGCAGGAGCAGTTGGTCCGACGGATCGGCATCCGTGCTGCCCGGCTGCTCTACCGTGATTTCCAGGGCGGTGGCGTCCCTGAGGGGATTGTCCACCGTCATCACGCCACCAGCCGTGAACCGGCGCAGCCACACGTGGCGGCCACCTGCGCTCACGACCCAGGCGGCATAATGCCCTTCGCGCGCCGAATCGAGGGCAGGAAGCGAAAGGGTCAGTGCGATCGTCGTTGGCGATGCCGACGCGGTTGGCCCCGCGGAATCCGCCGCACCGCTACACGCGATCGAGGCGGACAGGCAGGCGAAATACCAGAGTTGCGCACTCGACCGTAGCGCTCCCTCGCAAACCGCGCGGAGAGCAGACGTGAGGAACATCGCGGAGGGTGGACGCGACGAGGTCAACGAAAAAGACGAATGAAGCGGGCGGTTGGGAGGTCGACGTCGAGGCACCTGACGCTGGCGCGAGGACGCGCATTGCGCGTATACTCGCCGAACCATCGCGCGCTGCCCAAGGTAGCTTGTATTTGCTCTCTCGCCGTCATCAACAAGACTCATGTCCCTCCACTACCGTCACAGTATTGCAATTGCGTGCCTCGGCATCCTGTCGATCGCCGCGGCCCCATCCGTGATCCAGGCGCAGGACGAGCCCGCAGGGCGTCGCGCGGCTGTTCGCATGGACTCGGCTCGCACTGCGCTGCTCTATGTGAGCAACCGTGCCGCCGACCTCCCCAAGGGTGATTACGAGCGCCAGCTCGTGCAGAAACGCCGGACGGACAGCATCTACGCAGCGCGAAGCGCGGGCGTGATGGAGTTCCGGAAGGTGACCTACGTGAGTCGCGCCGATGGCATGACCATACCGGCATACCTCTTTGCCCCGCTCGCCAAGCGCGGCGCAAAGGGTCACCCTGCACTCGTGTGGGTGCACGGCGGCGTTCACAGCGACTGGGGCACCGCCATGTTTCCCTTCGTGCGGGAAGCCGTGCAGCGCGGCTACGTGGTCATCACCCCGGACTACCGGGGAAGCACGGGCCACGGTGCCGCGCACTACGACGCCATCGACTACGGCGGCAAGGAAGTGGACGACGCGATCTCCGCCGTCGATTACCTCAGGACACTTCCATATGTAGACATGGACCGCCTCGGCATGATGGGATGGAGCCACGGCGGGTTCATCACGGCACATACCTTGTTCCGCACGGACCACCCATTCAAGGCGGGTGCGGCCATCGTTCCCGTCACCAACCTCGTGTTCCGGCTGTCGTACAAGGGGCCCGGCTACCAGCGTGACTATGCCGCCGAGGAGGGCATCGCGGGCCTGCCCTTCGAGAAGCGGGCGGAGTACATCCGGCGGTCACCCGTGTTTCACGCGGCGAACCTGAAGGTCCCGATGCTCGTGCACGTGGCAACGAATGACGAAGACGTGAACTACGTGGAAGACCAGCAGATGGTCTACACGTTGCGCGCACTAAAGCCCGACCTCGCCGAAACGAAGATCTATACCGATCCGGCACCGTGGGGCGCGTCGGTGGGTCACGCATTCAGCCGCCGTGTGGATCCCGTCACGCTGGAGCGCGTGGATTCGCCCGAGCAGATCGATTCATGGAACCGCACGTGGACGTTCTTCGAGTGGACGCTGCGCCCGTACGAAGATCGCTCCCGGCCGCTCCCGCCTGTGCGCACTGCACCGTGACGACCGGCCGCACTTCTCTGCAGCTCCACGCTCGACTCATCCCAGCCGATAACACAACGTGACGCACCGCAACTGTCTCTCCCGGCGCGACTTTGTCGCCGCCACCACCCTTGGCGCTGTGGGACTGCTGCGCGGCACCGCGGCATTCGCCGAGCGTCCTTTTCTGCCGCCGGCTGATCCGTTGCTCTATGTGGGCACCTACACCGAAGCCGGGCGTACGGACGGCCTCTACCTCCTGCGCATGGATTCCCGCACGGGAGCGCTCCGTCAGGAGGAAGCGCTGGACGTCGGCTCCAATCCGTCATTCCTCACCATTCACCCGAACGGCCGCACGCTGTATTCGGTGAATGAAGTGAACGAAACGGAGGGCCGGCCCACCGGCGCGGTGCGCGCATTCGCGATGGACGCGGAGTCAGGCGCCCTCACCTGGCTTGACGAGCAGCCGTCCGAAGGCGCCGCACCGTGCTACGTGAGTACCGACAGGAAGGGTCGCTTCGCGCTGGTGGCCAACTACGTGAGCGGCACCGTCGCCGCGCTGCCAATAGATGACACCGGCGCGTTGTCGCATGCCGCGCACGTGGTGCAGCAGGTCGGCACCGGCCCGGTGAAGGCGCGCCAGGAGCATGCCCACGCGCACTGCGTGGTGGCGCATCCGTCCAATCGCTTCGTGATGGTGGCGGACCTGGGTGTGGATCGTGTGCTCGTGTATCGCTTCGACGAGGCGACCGGTACACTCCGCCACATCGAGGAGAGTGATGCCGCGCTGCCACCGGGCACGGGCCCGCGGCACCTCGCCTTTCATCCCACGCTCCCGCTCCTGTTCGTTTCCGGCGAGTTGAGTTCCACCGTCATCACGCTCCACTGCGACCCGAACTTCGGCACACTGCGCGGTGCGCAGATGCTCTCCGCTGTGCCCACGGGCACGACCGGTGAGAATTTCCCCGCGGATATTCACGTGGCACCCTCTGGACGCACGCTCTACGTATCCAACAGGGGCCATAACAGCGTGGCGGTGTTCTCGATCGCCGCGAAGGGCACGTTGGCTCTTCAGCAGGTGATGTCCACCGGCGGCGACTGGCCCCGCAACTTCACCATCGATCCCACGGGGCGCTGGTTGCTCGTGGCCAACCAGAAATCCGGATCGGTGGTGGTGTTCGCGCGCGACGTGGAGAGCGGCCGTCTCTCGGCCACATCGCAGCGTATCGCCGTCCCGAGCCCCGCATGCCTTCGCTTCCAGTCGCACGCCGGCGTGTAGCACACCGGCGGTGCGCGTTCGTCAGCCCGGTGGTGGAAACAGGCCAACGAGTTCCGTCGTGCCCGATGCGGGTTGCCACTCCGGCATGCCGTCGCGCCACACGAGCGTGGCGCGGGTAAGCGATCCGTCACTCACGCGCGCTCGCAGGGCGGCCATGTCCAGCGGACCTTCCGGCTTCCCTGCGACGGCGACGAAGAAGGCGGTGCCCGCGGGAAGCGGTGGAGGCGCGGCCGGCCGATAATTCATTGCGGCGCCCGTGACGCTGGCCATCTGCTGGCCCAGCACTGCGCCGACGCCGAGTGCTGCACCCGCAGCCGCTGCACCACCGCCCGTGTTGCGCGCGGCATCGCGAATGGCGTCCGCGGCCTGCAGCTGCGCATAGGCACCCACGTCGCCAATGAGCCCGATGCGCGTGCGCTGGTCGAGCGTCGCCGCCACCTCATCAGGCAGGGCGATGCTCTCCACGATCATCTGCGTGAACTCCAGGCCGAACCGTGCGAGGTCGGGAGCAAGCTTCTGGGCGGTGGCCGCGCCGAGTTCCTCGTACTGCGCAGCAAGCGTGAGCACCGACGACGACTGCTCGCCGAGCGTCTCGCTGAACCGCGCGACGATGAGGTCCCGCAATTGGTCGGTAATCTGCGCGATGCCCAATGACGCATTGCTGCCCACCAGCTCCCGCACGATCGTCTCGGCATTCGACACACGAATGGAGTACGTGCCGAATGCGCGCAGCCGCACCGGTCCGAGCGCCGGATCGGTGGTCATGACGGGCGCCTTGGTGCCCCATCGGGCGCCGGCAAACTGACGCGTGCTCACGAACACGACGTCCGCCTTGAAGGGGCTCGCGAAGCCATACTTCCACCCGCGCAGGCGGGACAGCACGGGCAGGTTCTTCGTCGTGAGTTCGTGCTGTCCCGGGAGGAAGACGTCGGCGACGTTTCCCTGGTCCACGAAGAGCGCCTGCTGGCCAGGCCGGACGATCAGTTGCGCTCCGTTCTTGATCTCGTTGTCGGGGCGCGCGAAGCGCCACACCATTGTTTCGGGTGAGGTCTCGAGCCATTCGATGATGTCGATCAGCTCGCCCTTGATCAGGTCGCGCATGCTCACGGTGTTCCGGGATTGAAGGGTTGTGACATGGTCAACTGTGCAGCAGGCCAGCCAGCGCGGACAGCACGCCATCCATGCTCTCGGCCTGTGCCATCCTGCCGTGCAGGGTGATGAATTGCGGACTGTCTGCCGTGAAGGCGGTGGTGCCACTGCGGGCCTCGAGCGCGCGGAGGCGGCGGGTTTCGTCGGCCAGCTGCTCGATCTCGCGCTCGCGCTGCTTTGCGAGGCCACCGGATTCCACGAATGCGATGATGTGTTCCATCTCTCCCCTGTCGAGCCAGATGCCGTGGTTGCGGCAGACGTCGATGATGACGCCGGAGATATGGGAGAAGTTCGTGCGGTTCATGAGCTTCGCGCACGTGGGGCACGGCACGTAGCGTACGATGTCGGCGATGGTGGATCGCGGTGCCGCGCGGGAGGAGAGCGTCGCGATGACCGCGGTGTGGTGTTCGCGATCGTTGCAGAGCGTCTGGAGGACGGCTGGGTCGACCCACAGTCCACCGCACTCCGCGCACTCGCTCACGCGGATGGTGCCGAGTTGCATGCCCTGCAGTGTTTCGCGGCAACGGGGGCAGTGCAGTGGCGTCTCGTTGTCGAGGAGGTCGCGCACGGCTTCGGCGCCGCACCTGGCGCAGAATCGGCTGCCCTTGAACATCGGTGCGAAGCACGATGCGCAGGTGACTGTGGCGAGTGCGGAATGGCAGTATTCGCATCGTGCCGCGTCCGCGTCGGCGGGTGCGCCACAACCCGGGCACCGGAGCGTGGATGCGGTCATGCCAATTCGACGAGTGGGGTGCTGTGGAGTCACAGGCCCCGCTAAACAAAAAAGTGCGATAGTGAGCAAGACATGTAGTGCATTTTGCGGGCGTGGGATCGAAACATCCGGTCATCTTGACTCTGGCGCTCCCGGCGGGCGACCACATTTTGGTGACTCGCGTCGCAGCGGCCTATTGGGCTACTGCAACACGATCGGCCGCCGAGAACGCGCGCGTACTCACGCGCCGGCCGATCGCCACCAATATCTGCGCGAATTTCAAGAGAGACCGCGATGATGCGCTTTGCTCGCCTGCGTGTTGCAGGCCCGATGATTGTTGTGTTAGGGGTGCTGGCATGTGATGCCCCCACGGCTACGCTGCTCGTTCCTGGCTCCTCTGCACGGAGTGTAGCACCCCAGGCCACGCTCGGCGCAGAGATCACCGCGCTGATCGCCGCTGGCTTTCCGAAAGGTGAAGCCACCGCGATTGCGGCGCGATGGGACCAGGTGCTGCGATCGATTGCGAAGGAGCCGAAGGTGACCCTCAAGGGCAAGCTCGTTCCCGGGTCAGGGGGACGCGCCGAGCTGGTGAAGTTGGTGAAGTACATCGAGTCGAAGACATCTGTTTCCACACCGCCCACGGGTGAGACGCAGGCGCATTTCGTGGCGCGTCTGGTGCTCGACATGTCCCTGTATGTTTACGAAGGTCCGACGACACCAGTGCCAAGCGTTGTCGTGGGCAGTGACGTGGTGCTCAAGGTGGTGCAGCCCACCAGCACGGACACGGTGGTGACGCCAGCGATGGCCGCAGCCGTGATCTTCCCGGTCGGCGCGGTTTCGGAGCCAACGGTCGTGGTCATCACGCCGGACACGACGTACTACCCCGCGAACTGTTCGGGACCGCTCGACACCAAGCTCTGCCAGTATCCGCTCTTCTATAAGTTCAACGTGTTTCCGGACGTGCGGCTCAACCTGCCGGCGAAGGTCCAGGTCTGCCACGTTGACGCGGGCACTCTGCGTCTGCCGCTTGCCAACCATAATCGCTTTCAGGTGGCGCACGAGAAACCCGCCGACCCGGCGAACTACTCATCGGGCGTAATCGTCAACAACGTCGAACTCCTCACACCCGTCGTGATGAACGTGACGACGTGCCCGGCAAACGGGGGCACGCAGTACCTGCCTCCTCCGCCGACCTTCAGCAGCATCACGCCGCTGGGCCGGCTCACGCACCTGGCATCTCTCGCTGTGCACAGGCTGTCCGTAGCGGCGCGCGGGCTCGTCACGCCGCGCGAGGCATACGCCATCGACGTGGGCATGGGCGGGGAAGCGTTGTTCTTCAGCACTTTTGCGGTCGTTGATCCGCTGAGCAAGGCCGATCTCGCGCTGTCTGCTTTGCCGGCCCCGCAGTTCTCCCTTTCGACCACTACGTTCGCCGGCGGAGAGGAGGTGCCTTCTCCCACGTGGAGCGTCACCAACATCGGGAGTGGCACGAGTGCACCGTTCACATCATCGGTAATCATTGCGACGGACAGCCTTTTATCGCTGCCCGTAACGACGTATGCAAGGGGCGGTGCGGGATACCTCGTGCCAGGTTCCAGCTTCGGGTACTCAACGTTTACACTCACCATGCCGACCTCCCCGGGCACGTATTTCGTTGGGGTGAAGATTCTGCCGACTGGTCCTGATTCGAGTGCCGCGAACAACCTCGTCAGCATCCGTGTGGAGGTTGGGGGATTCGATCTCGCTGTGCAACCCGGCTTCTCGGTGTCACCGGTCAGCATCGTACAAGGAGTCGGCTCCGTGAGCACCAGCGCGTGGACCGTGAAGAATATCGGAAGCAGTACGGCCGGGCCCTTCAACTCTGTCTTGGCACTGGCGACGGACTCGACGCTTCAGAGTGGCATTGTGCAGTGGCCATCAGTAGGTGGTTCATCCTCGCTGGCTGCAGGGGCTTCGCTTGCCTATGGTGCGAACACAGTGGCTATCTCGCCTTGCGTGTCCCCGGGGACGTACTTCGTCGGTCCGCGCGTGTTTCCGGCCGCAGGTGACGCTGTAGCCTCAAACAACCAGACGAGTCGGCGCATTACGGTGACGGCCGACGCCGCGCCCACGGGGCAGTCGGCCGGAAGCGCAACATGGACAGGATCGGGACCGGGCATCGTCACGGAGCAGGTGAATCCACACTGCGCTACCCTGAGTTACAACAACACCCCCTCGGGCTACAGTTACCAAACGTGGACCTTCACGACGTACGCTGTCGCGTCAGGTAGCTACACGTTCAACTGGAACTATGCCGGCTTACACTCGTGGTTCGCGGTAACACAACACCTCGAGGCGTTTGCCAACGGTCCGTCGGGCGAAATAGTTGTTCAGCTGGTCAACGTCTACGTCCCTGACTCAGCGGGCGACTTCAACTACTCCGGCACCACGACACTTCCGCTCACGGCCGGCTACACATGGGGTGTTCGTCCGGCAGGTCAGCACTTCGACTCCTCGCAGATTCTAATGGGAACGGTGCGCATTACTGATCTGGCTCCAGTGAGCATACTGTAGCCATTAGGGGCAACGCGACCCCCCTGATCGCCGGCGCCCTAACGGGCGCCGGCGATCAATTTTTGGAACCTGGGATCACCCTGCACCTTCGGATCGCGGTAATACCACGCGGTCTGGTTGGCGAGACCCTGGCGATGATCGGGATGGATCTTCAGATAATCACCGAGCCGCGCAATCGCAGTGTCAAAGTCCCCATACATCAGGCGCATCCCGATCTCGCGCCCAATGAGCTCCTGCGACGGATCGATGTCCGTTCCCGCGCGCGCGGAGATCAACACCTTGTTGGCGCTGTCCTTCAAGCCGGCCTTGCCCAGCACACCGCCAACGAGCGTCCTGGCGAACCGCTCCTCGAAGGCGAGCGTGGTCGGGGTCGCGAGCGCCTTGATGCTGTCAGCGATCTTCCACGCGTCATCTGGATCGGGCTTGCCGCCTTTCGTCATCATCAGGAAGAGGCTGCATTGCCGAAAGATCACTGCTTTCTCGAAACGACGACGCCCCTCGGCGCACCACTTCCGCGCCTCGGGGAAATTCTCGGTGTCGAAGTTGCCCCAGAAGAGACTCGTGAGAATATCTCGCGCGTTGAGCAGGTAAGCGTCTGCCGTGTAGGCATTCATCGCCGCCTGCAGCGCCTCGGGCACGCGCTTCTCGGCGTACGCCACGCGACGCAGCGTTTCATAGGCGGTCGCCTGCTGCGGATTGAGCCGCACGGCTTCACGCAACTCCCTGTCGGCAAGCTCGAGCGCCGCGTCCCACTCCTTGCCGAGTGGGATCGTTTTCAGGTCCGTGCGGGAATATGAAAGGGCGCCCGAGATTTCGTGCGCATCGGGGGAACGCGGGTCGAGCGCCAGCGCCTTGTTGGCGTAGACTCGCCCGCTGTCGAGCGCGACCGCAGCAAGCTCCGGCCGCTCACGCTGCGCGCGCGCGCGCAGCCGAGCCACCACCGCTCGCGCGATCCACGGCTCAACCCACTCCTTGTCGAGCGAGGTTGCCCGCGCGAGTTCCTTGTCAGCACCCTCGAGCACCGGCAGCGCCTGGTCAGGCACGCGCGCCGCGATCAGCGAATCCGCATCCTTTACCTGCTTTCGTGCGCGCTGCAGCGCGAGCCACGCCTGCGGTGAGTTCGCGCGAAGCTTCGACTCCTTCAACTGCACGTCGAGCCCCACTTCCGTCCGCAGGAACTCGGCAACACGCCGCGTTGCCTCCCCGCTCGCGGCAAAGACGTTCGCCGTGTCGAAGTCGAACTTCGCATTCTTGATTTCGGCGCCGGAGACCGCGTCCACGAGTCGCACCGTGACTTGGGCGCCCTTCGAGCCACTGCCAACCTCGCCGCGCACGATCGTGCCCACCTTCAGCGCGCGATGCACACTGTCACTCGAGAAGGTCCGGCCGCGGAACGGGCGCACCGCGTTCCGGCTCATCACGTCGAGCGTCGGGACGCGGTCCAGCTCATCGATGATCGACTCTGTGAGTCCGTCCGCAATGTAGCGCAGCGATCCGTCGCTCGTTGCGTCGTCGAAATACATCACCCCGATCCGCCGCGCATCCTGGTCGGGCGCCACGGCAGCGGCTGAATGTTTCGACCGGTACGCTATCCACCCGGCACCCATTGCCACGACGACGATCCCGGTCAGCGCCGCGGTCGCGATTGTACGTGGCTGCCGCCACATGGGCGTCACACGCCTGCCCGCGCGATACGCCGCCGTGTACGCGCGGGTCTGCCGAGTGACGCCGGTCGCGTCGTCGCCGGCGAGCAGCGCGTCCTTGAATGCCGCGGTGGTCTGGAACCTGTCGACCGGCACCTTCTCCATCGCGCGCATGATGGCGAACTCGATGGACTCCGGCACGCTGGAGCGCACCACGCGCACGCTCGGCACGGGCTGCGAGATGGACCGCGCGAGCACAGCCATCGCATTGAACCCGGTGAACGGCGGCTCACCCACAAGCATCTCGTACAGCACGCACGCCACAGCGTAGACATCGGAGCGTGCATCGACCTTCTCGGCCGACGCCTGCTCGGGGCTCATGTACTGCGCCGTGCCCAGCGACATCCCCGTCTGCGTGAGCGTCGAACTCTCCTCCTGGAGCAGGCGGGCAATGCCGAAGTCGGCGACCACCGCATGCCCGCTCTGCAGCAGGATGTTCTCGGGCTTGATGTCGCGATGGACGATGCCCTGCGCATGCGCGTAGGTGAGGGCATCGCACACTTCGCACGTGATGCCGATGGCCTCCTCTATGGAGAGCTGCTTTTCCTGGTCGAGACGCGCGCGCACGGACGCGCCCTCGATAAAGGGCATCACGTAATAGTGAACGCCGTTGCTGCTCCCCGAATCGTACGCGGACAGGATGTTCGGGTGGCTCATGCGCGCGGTGAGCTGGATCTCGCGCTGGAATCGTGCGCCATCCACGGACGATCCCACCTCGCCGCTCAACACCTTCACCGCCACGTTGCGGCCGTGCGGAATGTCCTCGGCAAGGTAGACCGTCGCCATTCCGCCGCGACCAATCTCGCGCAACACGCGATACCGATCCGGTAATGCAGCCTGCAGTTCGTCCAACGTCACTCGGTAGGCCTCGTCAGTGTGACGTCAAAAATGCGGATTCGCCCGCATTCCCGCCAGATGAAGTAGGCGTGGCGCCGCGCCAACGTGATCGCGCTGTTCAACCTGCGGCGAAGCAATAGAAGAGGCCCGCACCGCCCGTGGAGACGAGGTTCGCCTGACTGCACCCTCGAGAGGGGTGGGCCGAGTTCCAGGACGTGTTGCCGCCGCCGGTTCGGTCATGGTGACCCAGCATTGCGCTCCCCGCGATGCTGTTGCTCGTCCAGTTGCTGCACGTGACGTCCGCCATACCGGGATACAATCGGCCGAAGGAATCCGAGCCAGTGAGGATGTCGTGCGTGTTGGGCGTGTCGCCGACGCCATTCACCGGCAGCCCGCGTTCGGTCACGGCATTGAGCTTGTTCACCTGGTTGCGGTCGCGCAGGATATCGCCGTGCAGGTCTGCAACCGTGGCGGCGATCAGCGCTCCCTTCGCGTTGTGCCATGGGCCGGCGCCGATCCGGTCGCGGGCATGCACCGGGCGGCCGTCCAGCGATGTCGCACTCAGGTACGCCCGCCATGTGCGCCCAGCCGGGGCCGGGAGCCGTGTGGCATCTGCCAGTGCCGCACAGTGAGCGTCCGCGCCCACCAATCCGCCCAGGTTGGCGCCGTCACCCTTGCCGACACTGGTGATGAAGAATGTCATGGGTTGCTGCGGCTGCACCGCAGCCGGCGTTCCCTGCGCGGCGGCGTGGACGGAGAGGGTGCAGGCGGCGGTCAGGATGGCAGAAACGCTGGATCGAATGCGCACTGTGTGTTGCCTCGGCGGGGGTGGAACTCGTCTACCGGGGCTAAAGTACACCGGCGCAGGCGCATCAGCAAAGCAAAAGGCCCGGGCAGATGCCCGGGCCGTCTCTGCTCTCCGTTCAGTTGCCGCTGGGTGCGATGTCCGATGTCACCCATCGGCCACTGACGTCCCATGAGAGAACAACCCACCATGCGCAAACCGTGGTGGCGCGGCGCCCGATGTGTGACATCGGATCCTGACATCGGCCGTCAGACGTCCGAGGTCGGAATCGCGCGTCAGACCTCAGTCGCCGCGCCACCCGTGTTTGCGCTGAATCGGCAAGTCCTCTTATGTGACGTCAGAAGCAGAATACGGACAGCGGACATCACACCCTGCGTTCAACACCGGTCCCTGCGTTCAACACCAGCGAAGCACCTTCTAGTGCTGCTCGTCGTTGTCATCGTCGTGGTTGCTCTTCTTGTCGTCGCGGAACGCCTTGAACGACGCCCGGATGCGCTGTGCAACGGCCGCGCGCAACGAGGCATCCGTCGCCAGCTTCGCGGGGTCGACCAGGGTCCCGTCGCTGTTGGTGAGCCACGTGGAGAGCGGTACAGAAATCGTGACGTTGCGCTGCGGATCGGTCGCTCCACCAACGGTGACCGGCGGCTTGAACTCCATCTCCCGCTCCACGTTCACCGGCAGCGTGACGTCGAACGCCTTGGTGTCGTACGTGCCCACGAGGCGCACCGTACCCACCTTCACGCCGATCTCCTTGTACGTTCCCGGTGGCACGAGGCTGGTTCCTGCCGTCACGACACCACCCGTCGCCGACAGCGTCACTTCCACGGGTGTGGGAACGAGCTTGCCGCAGCCGTGCCCATCGTCGCACCCCTCATTTTCCATCTCGCCCTTCGCGACACTGTGCAGTTCCACCTTGGTGATGCCCAGCGTGACAGCCGTGAGGTCTAGCGTGTGCCCACCATTGGTCACGGGAACCAGCGAGGCGCTCACCGATGCGCTCCTGGCCGCGGCGCTTGGCGCTGCGAACGACAGCGACATCGTGGACCGGCTGTTCGTCAGTGAATCGGAAGCCGAACACGCCGCGAGCGCACCCATAGCGACGACACCGACTGCGCTGACACGACGCAGCATTGAGAGTGCGAACATGCTTCAACTCCTGTATGAGAGACGACAAACAGAACCCTTCACGGCTGTACGACACAGTGGATAGTTCACCTGCGCACGAACCACCGCAAGTGGTTGAACAACAAAGAGTTAGCATCGTGATACGCATCACGTCTGGCCTGTGATGCACGGCGGATTTGCTGGCGAAAACGGGACCTTTTGACCCTGAGGGATTAGGATAGGGCATGTTCATTTCGGACTTCGCCATCCGTCGGCCGATCATCACCGTCGTCACGATGATCGCCCTCGTCATCTTCGGCATTGCCGCGCTGTCCAAGCTGCAGACGGACGAATTCCCGGACATCGATGCGCCGATCGTCTTCATCGGCATCGTGTATCCAGGCGCCTCGCCAGATCAGGTGGAGCGCGAGGTGGTGGACCGCATCGAGGACCGCCTGTCCGGCATCGCGGGCCTCGACATCCTGCGGTCGACCTCCACCGACGGCTTTGCGCAGATCGTGGCGCAGTTCCAGTTCGGCAAGCCGACAGACCAGGCCACGCAGGACGTGCGCGACGCCCTCTCGGCCGTACGGGCGCAACTGCCGACGGAGATCGTGGAGCCGATCGTCCAGCGCTTCGATCCCACGTCGCAGCCCAT
>JAYVNZ010000315.1:0-5562 GCA_043758185.1 Gemmatimonadaceae bacterium
GCCCCCGCTCCTGCAGCGCGCCCGCTGCCATCGTCACACCCGCACGACGCACGCCAAGCATCAGTGCGAGGAACTCGTGCTTCAGTGCGAACGTCTCCATGTCGCTCACGCGATCATGGGTCATGAGCAGCCAGCGCGCACACCGCTGCTCGATGTCGTGCAACCGGTTGCACGCAACGCTTTGCGACACCTGCGACAGATACGCATGCACATACCGGTTGAAGAGCCGGCGGATTTCGGGACGCTCGGCCGCCGCGTCGATCACGGCCTTTACCGGGGCGCGCAACGTGAGCCCCGCCACCTGGCAGAACGTTTCGCACTCGCTCGTGGCCCCTTCCAGGTAGGCTGGGAGCCCGGCCATCCCTTCATTGCCGATGGTTCCCGCTTCCACGCCGCTGCCATCCGACATGCGGCTCACCAGCGATACGACGCACGACTCCGGGAAGTAGATGTGCGTGAACGCGCCACCCTGCGGCGCAAGTACGTGGTACACGTCCGCCTCACCGCGCTCGAGATGCGCGTGCAGTCGTTCAAAGTCGTTCGGTGCAAGCGCGTTGAGGAGCCAGTTCCCCGTGCGAGGCGTGCGAGGAGGGGCACCGCGCTGGGCGAGCCCGCCCGTGCCATTGGCACGGGTCGATGCAGTGAAAGTCATGATGCTGTGCTCCTCGCGGAGCGGCAGGGGTCGACCTTCTCCCATCTGCCGGCACCGACGTCACGCGCGAAACCGCGCATGCATCCAATGGCGAAAGGCGGATTGGAGCGCGAACACCCACATGGCCTTTGCATCCGCCGCAAGGACCGCCTCCCAGCCTGGTCGCACGCACACGGTCATCCTGATGGATGCCTGCCTGCGCGCACGAACCACGCTGTTATCACAACGTACTGGTGAGCACGCTGCATGGCGCGCGTCTGTGCGATAGCGTACGTGTTGCAGCCCAGCAGCGTGCGCGGTGCTTGCCGCGCTCCTGTTTCAGCGTACGCCGGGTCGGCGTGGTTCGGGCCGCTCGGTATCGCGTGCGGTGGTGTGCTGCTCGAGCAATAGTTCCGCCACCATCTGCTTCAGCTTCTTGTTCTCCTCCTGAAGCCGACGCACCTCGCGCGGGTCGGTGGCTCGGTTGACATCGTACTTGCTGCGCCAGCGGTAGAACGTCGTTTCCGTGATGCCGAGTGCACGGCACACCTGCGCGGCGGGAGTTCCCGCCGCGACCTTGCCCAGCGCCTGCATGATCTCCACGTCAGTAAACTTGCTCGGTCGCATCCTCCGTCCTCCGTCCCACATGCGGTCCATGGTCGGCGGCATGCCGCGCGCGACGCTGCGCGACGGCATGCTACCGCTGGCTGACAAGCAGCCCGGGCGAAGTGTTACGGCGTTTTGGCATCCTGTGACATGATCAGCCGGAACACGGCGCGGCGGTTCAGTGCCTCGCCGGAGGGGCCGGCGGTGCCGGGAATCTGCTCGCGCTTCCCCTTCGACTCCACGATGATGCGATCCGCGGCAATGCCGTGCGCCACCAGGTAGTCCCGGGCTGCCTTCGCGCGCCGTTCGCCGAGGCGGATGTTGTAGCCATCTGTGCCGCGAACATCGGTGTAGCCCACCATCATGATGCTCATCTCCGGATTGGCCTTGAACACCTCCACCTTCTGGTCCAGCACGTTGCGCGCGGAATCGCTGAGCAGCGACTTGTTGTAGGCAAAGTGGATGTGCTCTTCCATGATCCTGACCGCGGCGGGCGGCGGCGTCATCCGCGCACGCTCCAGTGAATCGCGCAGCGCGCGCAGTGCTGCATCACGGTCGCGCAGGCGACGCGTTTCGGCAGCGCTCACACTGTCCTCGTGCATCATCATGGGAGCGGGCGTCTCGATGGTGCGCGTCACGATCCGCTCGCGCTCCGTGGGTCGCCGGAAGACGCTGAGGCCCAGGCGCACGCTTTTGTACTGCTTCCACTTCTCGTTTGCGGCCGTCTCGTTCGCCAGGAAGTCCCACACGCCGTCGAGGCGGAGCGCCACGTTGTCCGTGAGCGCCAGCTTTGCGCCGACGAGCGCGTCCACACCATACGTGTGGTAGAAATTCGTTTCGGTCGAGACGCCTGCGCCGGCGCCGAGGAGCAGCGACAGCGCGCCCGAGCTGAAGGGCGTTGCCACGAGACGGCCGGACAGGATGCCCACGTTCACGTCCTTCAGGCCGTTGGGACGCGAGGCGCGCATCTCGGCGTCCTCGAACTCGATGGCCAGGTTGTGGTCGAGGTACATCCCGATACGACCGCCTCCACCGTACCCAGTCTTGAGGAGCAGCGCCTCATCGAATTTCGCGGCACTTCCGAACGCACCGAATTCCATGGTGCCTCGTTCCTGCGCGGCGGCGGGCAGCGCCCAGGCCATCGCCGCCAACCCCAGTGTGCATACTCTGATCAACATGTAGGGCTCCTGTATGACTAATTAGTGTGCGCGCGACCATCGTGGTGATGGCGGCGGTTCCGGGGCACTCGCGTCACGGTTGACGCGGTGCGCCGGAGCGGTGCGTGAGCCGGACGGTCGTCCGGCTCCCGCACCCGTCGCCTATGGCAGCGTGATGACGTTGTTGCTCCCCAGTGACACGCCCCCGTTCCGCGCAAGGGCGCGTCCCAGCAGCGTGGCGTTGTCCACCAGGGTGATGCTCGTGAGGGCGAGGATGTTGCCCTGGATGTGCGAGGCCGTTCCGAGGGTGGCCGATGAGCCAATCTGGAAGTAGACGTTCTTGGCCTGTGCGCCATTGATCAGGACGATGTCGCCCGCCGTCGTCAGGCTGGTGCCGGCCTGGAAGACGAATACCGCGTTCGGGTCACCGCCGCCATCGAGCGTGAGGATGCCCGTGATGCCGATGCCGCTCGCCGTGCAGTAGACACCAGCCGCCTTGGTGGTGCCGCCCAGGTTCGCGCTGATCGCGTTCGCGGGCGGGCAGGGAAGACCTGCCAGCTGGTTGTAGGCGTTGGTGAGGTCGATCTGCGCCTGTGCCGCAATGGCGTTGCCAAGATTCTTCACGCCCGTGGCCACACAGGGACCGAAGCCATTGAGCGTGTTGCCCGGGCTGATGCTGATGTCGGCATTGATGATGCCGCCGCTCACGCAGGTGACTGCGGTACCGGCGATAATGCCATTCGGTGCGGCTGCGCCAAGATTGACGAAGGGCGCCGGGGCCGCAGCAACCACGTTGACCGTAGCGGTTCCCGAGTTGGCTCCGCTCGTTGCCTTGACGGTGTTCAGGAACGTTCCGGTCACAGCGCCGGCCGTGAAGAGGCCATTCGCGGTGATGGTGCCGCCGCCGTTCACGACGGACCAGACCGGCGTGATGGCGAACGAGTTGCCGTTGGCATCAATCCCCAATGCGGTGAACTGCTGCGTGAAGCCAGGTGCGAGTGTCGCGGGATTGGGGGTAACCACAATGGTGGTCACCGGGCCAGCCGACACGATCACGGTCGCCGTCCCGCTGGCGTTTCCGCTCGTGGCCTTCACCGTATTGCTGAACGTCCCGGCAACCGCACCGGCCGTGAAGACTCCGGTGCTCGCGTTGATGGTACCGCCGCCGTTCACGACGGACCAGACCGGCGTGATGCTGACCGGGTTACCATTCGCATCGGTGGCTGTGGCCGTGAACTGCTGCGTCGCACCGCTCGACAGCGTGGCCGGATTCGGTGTCACTACGATGTTCGCCGCCGGTCCGCCAGTCACCACGACATTCGCCGTGCCGCTGATTCCGCCGCTCGTGGCCTTCACCGTGTTCGCGAAGGTGCCGGCAGCCGGTCCGGCCGTGAACAGGCCCGACCCTGCGTCGATGGTGCCGCCGCCATTCACCACGCTCCAGACGGGCGTGATCGCAACGGCGTTCCCGCTCGCGTCAGCACCCGTTGCCTTGAACAACTGCGCCGCACCGGGCGCCAGCGTCGCCGTACTCGGCGTCACCGTGATGGTGGCCAGTGCGCCGGCAATGATGGAGACCGTCGCCGTTCCACTGATGGTGCCGCTCGTTGCCTTGACCGTGTTGGTGTAGGTCCCCGAGGCGCCCGAAGCGGTGAACAGCCCCGAGCTGGCGTTGATCGTTCCACCACCATTCACCACCGAGAACGTCGGCGTGATGAGAACCACGTTGCCCGTGGCATCCGTCCCGACGGCCGTGTATTGCTGCGTCGCGCCAGGCGTGAGCGTGACAGGATTCGGCGTCAGTGTGATCTTGGCCAGCGGGCCCGCGGTGACAGTCACCGTTGCGGTGCCGCTGATGGTTCCGCTCGAGGCCTGCACGGTGTTCGTATAAGTGCCGACCGTGGAGCCCGCCGTGAACAAGCCGGTGAGGCTGATCGCGCCACCGCCGTTGATCACGGACCAGGTGGGCGTGAAGTTCACCACGTTGCCCGCTGCATCCTTTCCGACTGCCGTATACTGCTGGGTGGCCCCAACGGCGAGCGTAGTGGGGTTGGGCGTGACCGTGATGGAGGCCAGCGGACCAACGGTCACGGTGACGGTCGCGGTGGCGGACGCGCTGCCACTGGTTGCCTTGACGGTGTTGGTATACGTGCCCGGAACCGTGCCGGCCGTGAACAGGCCGCTTGCGCTGATCGCGCCGCCGCCGCTCACGATGGACCAGACGGGCGAGACGGCGACCGCTGCGCCGGAGAAATCCTTGGCGGTGGCGGTGAACTGCTGGGTGGCGCCGATTGCGAGGGTCACCGGATTGGGCGTGACCGTAAGCGACGTCACCGTGCCGGGCGCACTCACGCCGTGCACGTCACACGCGGCCGCGAACAGCGCGGTTGCGCTGACGGCCAGTATCACACGAGCAAATCGCGCGTGCTGGGTGAGCACGCGCATGACGCGCCGTCTCATGAGGCTGTTCATCGAGCTCCTGTTGGCCAGAATGCCGGTGCGCGAACGCTGCGAGAGGGTGAAGCTCGCGAAGCGGGCGCGTGGATCGAGGGATGTCATAAAGTTAGCGCACATTACAATACTCACCCATCGCATGAAAGGGTGAGTTGCGGCGTACGTCTTTTGGGGGAGGGGCGACTACCGTGGCGTACCTACCGGCGCGGCGTGACCGGCACGCCCCGGTACGGGCGCCCGGCACGGATCGTGAAGCGTGCGCCTACGTCAGGAATGACGGTGGTCGCCTGACGACGCTAATCTGCCCGCTGGTGCGCATAGGCGGCGATCTGCAGCCGCGAGTGGAGCGCAAGCTTTTCCATGACATTGCGCACGTGGCTCTTCACCGTTTCCGTGGAGATATTCAGGCGCAGGGCAATGTCCTTGTTGCTCAGGCCCACCGCGATTTCGGCAATCACCTCGCGCTCGCGCTGCGTCATGCGCACGGCCTCCAGCACCTCCGCGTTCCCGCGCTCCACCGCGCCGACGACAATCTGCGAGAACAGCGTGCTGGTCATCCGCGACGGCAGGACGCGCGTGCCGCCCGCCACTGACCGCACGGTTCCCACAAAATCCTCCATCGACGCGTCCTTGAGGATGAAGCCCGCGACGCCGGCGTTCACGAACTGCACGACTTCCTCATGCGCGGGCAGCAGGTCCATCACGATCACCCGC